>JBKBJJ010000018.1:0-9689 GCA_046293855.1 Microgenomates group bacterium
TGGGCTTTAACTAAATTCATCCTTAAAGATTGAGGATGGTTTAAAGCTTGCTTTAAAGCTTGTGGTGTGATTTCATGAAAAACAATTCTTTTTAATTTATCTTGGTTTCTTATTTTAAATTCAGGCCAGTTTTCATCAATAAAACCTAAAAGATAAGCAACGTGATAACTAATCGACTCTCCCTCCCGATCAAGGTCAGTGGCTAAAATTATCTCGTCGTTTTTTTTGGCTAGCTTAATAATCTCATCGATAATTTTTTTCTTGCTTTCAACAATTTCGTATGCTGGCTTAAAATCATTTTCATAATCAATACCCAACTTATCGGTGGGAAGATCTCTAATATGACCCATTGTGGCGAAAACAAAATACTTTTCTCCTTTAAGGATCTTGTTGAAAGTCCGAGCTTTTGTTGGAGATTCAACAATAATAAGACTCATAAGTTTTAATCTAATCAAAAATACTACATGTTGGAAAGGGGTCTTTTTCTTTTCTTTAAAAGTTTCAAGTCAATTATGGAGCGGCGCAGAATTCTTGCCGCCTCAGTTCTTTCTTTTTGATCTTTAGATTTAGCGAGAATTTTTTTTGCTTCTTCAATTCCTTTTTCAATTAATTCTTGGTTTATTTCATCTTGTCCATAAGCGCGCGAAACTAAAATGTGTAAATCTTTTCCATCTGTTTCCAAATATCCGCCGCCTATCGCCAAATAATCCTCCCCTGACTTTTTTCTAATCTTTATTATCCCCTCAACTAATAAACAAAGAAAATTAGCATGGTGAGGAAGAATAGTAACCTCTCCTTGGGGAGTTGGAGCGGTGACAGAAAAAACTTCCTCATCTAAAATAAGTTTTCTAGGCGTGACAACTTTAAGATTGAGAATATCCATGTTATTTAACCTCATCGATTGTTCCTACCATATAAAAGGCCATCTCATTTTTATCATCATGTTTTCCCTCAAGAATTTCCTTGAATCCGCGAACTGTTTCTTCGATGGGAACATATTTACCTGGTCTTCCGGTAAATGGTTCGGCCACCGCCATTGGTTGAGTGAGAAATTTTTGAATTTTTCGGGCGCGGGAAACAGTTATTTTATCTTCATCCGATAACTCTTCCATTCCTAAAATGGCAATAATGTCTTGAAGATCCTTATAACGTTGAAGTGTTTTTAAAACTGCCCGGGCTACTTGGTAGTGTTCTTCACCAACAATTTCCGGGTCAAGAGCCCGAGAAGATGAAGTTAAAGGATCAATTGCTGGATATAAAGCCTGCTCGGCTAAGGAACGCTCCAAGGTTAAGGCGGCGTCTAAATGGGCAAAAGTCGCCACTGGCGCTGGATCGGTATAATCATCGGCCGGCACATAGACTGCTTGGATTGAAGTAATTGAACCTTTGTAGGTTGAAGTAATTCTTTCTTGAAGAGAGGCCATTTCTGTGGAAAGAGTCGGTTGATAGCCAACTGCTGATGGAATCCGACCTAAAAGAGCAGAAACCTCACTTCCCGCCTGAGCAAATCTAAAAATATTATCAATAAAAAGCAAAACATCCATCCCTTTTTCATCACGAAAATACTCCGCCATTGTTACCCCAGTTAAAGCAACCCGCAGTCGATTCCCTGGAGGTTCATTCATTTGACCAAAAACTAAAGCGGTTTTATTGATTACTTTAGTCTCTTTCATTTCCAACCAAAGATCATTTCCCTCTCGCGTTCTCTCACCCACGCCACAAAAAACTGAAACACCACCATGGGCTTTAGCAACATTATGAATCATTTCCTGAATTAAAATCGTTTTCCCAACTCCAGCACCACCAAAAATTGCCACCTTTCCACCTTTAACAAAGGGCGCTACTAAATCGATAACTTTCAAACCAGTTTCAAATATTTCTTGCTTTACTTCCTGCTGGGTTAAAAGGGGAGCTTGTTGATGAATAATATTTTTTTTCTTAGGATTAATTTTACCCTTTTCATCAATATTCTCTCCCAAAACATTAAATATCCGCCCTAAAGTTTCCTCACCTACCGGCACCTCAATAGGTTTACCAGTGTTAACAACCTTCATGCCCCTTTTGAGCCCAAAAGGACTTCCCATTGCCAATGCTCGCACACTCCCCGGCGCCAATACCATTTCTACCTCAAGCACTAATTTATTTTCTTCAACAACCAAAGCGTCAAAAATTTTGGGTGTCTCCTCTGGGGGAAACTCCACATCCACAACTACTCCTCTGACCGCAATAATTTTTCCTCCTATCATATTAAATTTGTCAATTAATCCAATTCAACTAATTAAACTAATTAAACTAATTCAACAAGTATCAACCGACTCTTTGGCGGTTATCATATCAAGTAACTCATAAGTAATCTTTTCCTGGCGTAATTTATTTCGCAATAAAGTTAAATTATAAATAACCTCTTGAGCGTTGTCAGTGGCATTTTTCATAGCAAGCATCCGAGCAGAATGTTCCGCAGCTTCGCTGTCATACACCGCCTCTCTAATTTTTTCTTCAATAAAACTGCGAAGAAGGAAGTCAATCAGTGTTTTTGGTGATGGTTCAATGAGGTACTCTCCTCTTAGTCCTTTCAATTCTGAAAAGGATAATTCTTCATTTATTTTTATTTCTTTTGAAAATGGAAGAAGAACAGTTTCGGTAGGTTCAAAACGAAGAGTACTAATAAATTTATTATAAATAATAACTACCCGATTATACTTGCCTTCAAGATAAGAAGTTAACGCGGTTTGAAAAATGGCAGAGACACTGTCAATGGCAACAATGCTTGAGAAATCAACTAAAATTTTTCCACCCATTTTATTAACAAACATCGCTCCTTTCTTTCCAACAGTAATAAAATCACTGCTTGCAATATCAACTTTTTTTGCTAAAAAACGAAAAAGATTAAAGTTAAAAGCGCCACATAATCCTTTATTTGAAGAAATAAAAATTATCAGATCGGCGGCATTTGGGTGATTATTTTTCTTCATTAAAGGAGAAAATTCTGGATCCAACATTGTTGTTAACTTCTGAATTATTTTTTCTAAATAAATTCGATAAGGTTTTCCCTCTAAAGCTTGTTGTTGGCTTTTTTTCATTTTAACGGCTGAAACCAACTCCATCGCTCTGGTTATTTTTTTAACGTTAGAAACTGTCTTTATTTTTTTGCGAACTAAACGAATATTCATAAGGTCATTGGACTAACTGAACAGCCTTTTTAACTAACTCCTCAAGTTTTTTTTCATCATCTTTTTCGAGAATTTTATTTTTACCAATATTTTTAACAACTTGGCCTCCTTCTGTTTCTAATATTCTTAAAAATTGCGATTCAAAGTCAGATATTTTTGTTAAAGGAAGAGAGTCTAAATATGTTGAATTACCTGCCCAGATTAAAGCTACTTCTTGGGCTAAAGAATAAGGTTGATTTTTCTTTTGGATTAACAATTGAGTTAATCTAGCACCGCGATTTAAAAATTTTCTTGTTTCTTCATCAAGTTCTGACTCAAACTGAGAAAAAGCCGCCATTTCCCGATATTGAGCCAAGTCAAGCTTTAATTTACCAGCCACTTTTTTCATTGCCGGCACCTGAGCGTTACCTCCAACTCGAGAAACTGAAAGTCCCACATTAATCGCTGGTCGAATTCCGGCATTAAAAAGATCGGTTTCCAGGAAAATTTGCCCATCAGTGATAGAGATAACATTGGTGGGAATATAAGAGGAAACATCACCTTCCAAAGTTTCAATAATTGGTAAAGCAGTAAGGGAGCCTCCTCCGTATTTTTTATCAAGTTTACAAGCGCGCTCTAAAAGACGTGAATGAAGGTAGAAAATATCGCCAGGATAAGCCTCACGTCCTGCCGGTCGGCGCAAGATTAAAGATATTTGCCTGTAGGCCCAAGCATGTTTTGTTAAATCATCATAAACTACCAAGACATCCTTTCCTTTATCCATAAAATACTCGCCAATGGCTGTTGCCGCATAGGGAGCTAAATATTGCAAGGCAGCCGGATCAGAGGCGGAAGCGCTAACGACAATGGTATAATTCATTGCTTTATGTTTTCTTAAAAGATCCAAAACTTGAGCCACTTTTGAATTCTTTTGACCAATAGCACAGTAAATACAAATGACATTTTCGTTTTTTTGATTAATAATAGTATCAATAGCAATAGTAGTTTTTCCTGTTCCCCGATCGCCAATGATAAGTTCTCGCTGACCCCGACCAATAGGAATTAAGGCATCGATTGCTTTAATTCCTGTTTGAATTGGGGTGTTGACTGGCCGTCGATAAACAACTCCCGGCGCTATCTTTTCCAGAGGGTAATAAGCCTCGGCTTTTATTGGGGGCTCATTATCGAGAAAATTACCTACCGGATCAATAACTCTCCCCAAAATTTTTTCAGAAACACCGATTGATAATATCTCTTCGGTTGCTTTCACTTGTTGTCCGGCTTTAATATTAAGGTAATCACCTAAAACAATTACTCCAACATAATCTTTTGTTAAATCAATAACATAACCCTTAACCCTTGATTCAAACTCCACCAATTCACCAAAAGAGACATCATCTAAACCAGAAAGAGTCGCCACACCGTCTTTTATTTCGATAACGGTTCCGACTTTTTCAATTTTTATTTCTAGATTTTTTACTTTTAATTTTTTTTCAATCTCGGTTAAATATTTATCAATTGATTTCATACTTTATAATGTAATTAATTTTTTAAAATTTTTTAAGTGACCGGTAATAGATAAATCTATAATCTTACTCCCAAATTTAAAAATCAGGCCACCTAAAATTTTGATGTCGATAAGATTGATTATTTTAAAATCAGCAGGAATAGAAAAAATCTTTCTTATTAAGGCTAAATCATCATCGCTTAATTTATAGGTAGAAATTATAGTTAAGGTCTTTTCTCCTTTTAATTCGTCTTTAAAAAAAGTCCTTAACTTTTCTTTAATATCAGAATCCTTATTCATATTCTTACTCTAATTTTTTGGCAAAATTTTTAAGGATCTGTTGGTTAATTTTTTTTTGTATTTCTTGGTTAAGAAATTGATTTAGAACTTTTTCAACAATCAAAAAACTTAAATCAACAACCTTTTTTTTCATTTGTTTGTTCAGCGCTTCTTTTTCCTCCTCAATTTGCCGTCTACCTTGAGCAATTATTTCATCTGCCTGCGCTTTCGCTTGAGTGGTAAGTTTTTGTTTTAAAGCTGCCGCTTCTTCTTTGACAGCCTTTAAAGCTGATTCGTATTCTTTTTTTATTTTTTCTTTAAGCTTTTTTTCCTCCAAAGACATTGCTTCTTCTTTCTTTTTTACCTCGTTTAAAATACGTTCTTTTTCTTTTTCTTTTTCTACTTCACTTTTCAAAAATTGAGAAAAGGGTGTGGCGATAAATTTTTTAAAAAGATAGAAAAAAAGGGCAAAATTAATTATTTGCGCCACCAATAGTTTTAAATCAATACCCAAACTTTCCATGGGAAAATAAGATTCTTATAACTTTTAGAATGATTATAACATTTGTAACTGTTATACAAATTTTAAAATGAGAGCAACTACTAACACATATATAGCCACTGCCTCGGCAAAAGCGACAGCAAGAATCATTGTTGTCCTGATCGCTGATTCAGCTTCAGGATTTCGACCTAAAGCCTCAACTGCTTTAGACCCAATCATACCTATACCAATAGCCGGCCCTAATACCCCAAAGCTTATTGCCAAAGCCACGGAAATCAATTTAGCTGCCTCTGTACCCATCATTGTTCACCTCCTTGCCAATTTTTAGAGATATTTTAACTTTTAATGTTCTGTATTAATTGCTAAATTTAAAAACACCGCTGTTAACATAGAAAAAACCAAGGCCTGAATTAAACCAACAAAAACTTCTAATAATAAAAAAGGAAATGATGCTAAAACAGGAATCAAAAAAGCCATTATTGTTAACAATACTTCACCGGCAAAAATATTGCCAAAAAGTCGGAAAGAAAAGGAAATAATTTTTGAAAATTCGGAGGTTATCTCCAAAATTCCAGTAAAAAAAGCAATCGGATTAGCAAAATTAATAAATTTACTGATATATCTTTTAAAACCAAGGTATTTTATCCCAAAAACTTGGGTTAAAACAACAGAAAGAAGAGCTAAAGACAAAGTAGTATTAAGATCTGCATTACCACCGCGCAGAAGAGGAACATGGTTGATTAAAATACTTCCCACACCCGGCAGCAGCCCAAACCAATTTTGAAGAAGAATAAAAATAAAAAATGAAGCCAAAAGAGGGAAAAAATAGTCAGTTTTTTCATGGAGTATCGACTGAAAGAGTTGATAAATATTTTTAAGAATAAAATTAACTAGGTAATAATAAGTTGATTTTCGTGTTCTTTTTGAATCAAAAAAATATTTAATCGCCAACCCCGAAAAAACTAAAAAAACAATAGACGATAAAAGAAGAGAGTTGGTAATTTCAACTCCAAAAATTTCAAAAATTTTTTCGGCTTTAATACTTATTTCTGGCATATTATTTTTATTTCATTTCTTTAACTATTTTCAAAAGATTATAAAATGAACCCAAAACTCCTAAGCTAAAAAATAATAAAATAAAAACTGGTTTAGTGGCAAAAATTTTATCAAGCCACATACCAAAAAATGCTCCAAGAAAAATTGGAGTAATTAAATAATAACCAATATTTAATGACTTTGCAAGAAGAATTTTATTTAAAGACTCTTTCGGCTTTTTTAGCAACTCTTGATCGGCTTTTTCTATTTTTAAATCCTTTCCTATTATATAAAAAGTTTTTTTCATATCGCCTCTAAATCAACTCCATTTTCCAAAATAACTCCTAAACGGCCATCCCTTTCATTAACCAATCCTTTAATCATAACGATTTTATTAACAAAAATAATATTTTTCAATTTTTTATAAGTTTTGGGAAAGGCAACAACCTCTATATTCCCGGTTTCATCAAATAAATTAAAGATTGCCATTTCGCTATTATCTCTTTTAGTCTTAACAATTTTAACACTGGAAATTATTCCAGCAAGAATAAGAGGTTGATTAACATCTTCAGTGATAACATCACCAATCTTTTTTTTTACCTTTTTGGCAATTATATTAGCAAACTTTGATAAAGGATTGCCGCTAATAATAAAACCTATCACTTCTCTTTCCATATTAAAAAGTTCCTCCTCAGAAAATTCACTTGTCGCTTTAAAGTTATCTTTTAAATTTATTTCATTTTGACTCTCAAAAAGATAAAATTGCCCTTTTTCTAATTTTGTTTTAAGCTCTTGAACATCTTTGATTGCTTTTGGATAATAAGACAAAAGACTGGCGCGGTTTCCAAACTGAGAAAAAGCTCCAGCTTTAATTAAACTTTCTACTGTCTTTTTATTAACTTTTTGAAGATTAACCCGATAAAGAAAGTCTTTAAAACTAGTAAATTCACCCGTCTTTCTTGCTTCAAGAATAGCGGTAATCGCCGCCCCGCCAACATTTTTAATTGCCGAAAGTCCAAAACGAATTGATGATCCTTCGATAACAAAGTTCTCTTCTGATTTATTAATATCAGGTGGCAGAACTGCTATATTCATTCTCCGACACTCCTCTATTGTTGTTGACATCTTTAACTCCCGAGCTGACCCAGCTACTCCTGAAAGCTCTGCTGACAAAAGAGCTGTCATAAACTCAACTGGGTAATTAGCTTTAATATAAGCAGTCCAATAAGCAATTAAGGCGTATGAGGCAGAATGAGGTTTATTAAACCCATAACTAGCAAATTTTTCCATAAAACTCCAGATATTTTCCGCTAAATTTTTTTTATAACCTCGTTTTAGACACCCGGCGATAAATTTTTGTTTTTCTTTTTTCATTAGTTCTTTTTTCTTTTTCCCCATTGCCATCCGCAAATTGTCAGCTTCACTCATTGAATATCCGGCTAATGTATGGGCAATCTCCATCACTTGTTCTTGGTAAACTAAAACTCCATAAGTCTCCTCAAGGATTGGTTTTAAATCCGGATGCAAATATTTAATTCTGTCAGGACTGTTTTTTCCTTCAAGAAAAGTGGGAATAAGATCCATTGGTCCCGGTCGATACAAAGCCACCATAGCCGCAATATCAGTGATCTTTGAAGGTTTTAATTCTTTAGCCAATTTTCTCATACCGGCAGACTCTAATTGAAATACGCCAACGGTGTTTCCCTGGGAAATCAGTTGGTAAGTTTTTTTATCTGTAAGAGGTACTTGATGAATATCAATTTTTTTTCCAGTAATTTTTGCCACATATTCAAGAGCTTTTTCAATAATGGTTAAGTTACGCAATCCCAAAAAGTCAACTTTTAAAAGCCCAATCGCTTTTTGATCGGAAACGGCATTTAAATCTAAACAGTACATATCGTATTGAGTAATTATTCTTCCTTCTTTTGCCTCCTTTTGTAAGGGAACATATTCAATTAAATCTCGATCGGCAATAATTACTCCCGCCGCATGGACAGAAGGATGGCGTGGTAATCCCTCAAGCTTGCGGGCAATGTCAATTACTTTTTTTGTTTCCGGTTCTGTTTGATAAGCAAATTTCAAAGGGGCCGATTCCTCCAAGGCGGTGGCAATTGTCATAGGAAAACCCTGCTTGCCTAAAGGAATCATTTTAGCTAATCTATCGCCTTGCGAATATGACAAACCCAGGGCGCGAGCGACATCACGAACCACCAGTCGCGCCTCCATTGTTCCAAAGGTGATAATTTGAGCCACTTTATTCTCTCCATATTTTTTTGTCACATAACGAAGCACCTCATCTCTTCGAATATCAGCAAAATCAATATCAATGTCAGGAGGAGTTGGTCTTTCCGGATTCAAAAATCGTTCAAAAGGAAGATTATATTCCAAAGGATTAATATCAGTAATTCCTAATACATAAGCAACCAGTGAACCAGCCACTGATCCTCGTCCCGGACCAACAGCAATTTGATTTTTTTTTGCCCAGTTAACAAAATCGGCAACAATTAAAAAATAGGTGGCGTAGCCTTTTTTAATAATAATATCTAATTCATAATTAATCCTTTTTTCAATCACCTCTTTTGGATAAGAAATTCTTCGTTTATCTTTTTTTTCATTAACTAGCTGTCGAAGATACTCCTCAGGTGATAAGCTATTAGGCGTCTTATATTTGGGCAAAATCCATTGGCCATAAGGAATCTCTAAATTACACTCTGAGGCTATTTTTAAACTGTTATCAATTGCCTCAGGTAAATCGATAAAAATTCCTTTCATCTCTGAAGGTGTTTTAAGATAAAAATCTGGGTTGTTAATCATTGTTAATGGTCTATCTTTTTCAAAAATAGTTCGCTGTGTCTGAATACAAAGAAGTATCTCTTGGGCATAAGCATCTTCACTCTCAAGATAATGGACATCATTGCTGGCAACAATTGGAACGCCATATTTCCTTGATAATTTAATTAGCACCTCATTAACTCGATCATTATCCTTAGAGTTTGGGTGTCTTTGGATTTCTAAATAAAAATCTTTGCCAAAAATTTTAAGGTACTTTTGAAGAATTTTTTCAGCAAGAGAAATTTGATTTTCAAGAATTAAAGAAGGGATTTCTCCACTTAAGCAACCGGAAAGAGCAATTATATTTTCGTGATATTTTTCCAATAATTCAAAATCAACCCTTGGTTTATAGTAGTAACCCTCCAAATGAGCAGTGGTGACTAAC
>JBKBJJ010000019.1:0-9257 GCA_046293855.1 Microgenomates group bacterium
AAACCAACGACAGTTTTATTGCCGATTTTGCTGTGGGGGTTCAATCTGATTTCGTCAAATTTGGCGCCCCTTGTCGAGGAGAAAGGGTGGCAAAATATAACCGACTGTGGCAAATTGAGAAGGAAGAACTAAAAATACCATAACAGGAAGTGATAAAATTATTGCCTTATCCGTTATAAGTTATACCAAAATCAGTGCCCTCAATTATCATCCTAAGCGTTAGCGAAGGATCTAGCGAATTTCAAGTGAGCGGGAAAACGCTTTTGCTAGATTTTTTTCTTTGGTATCGCTTCGTTTAAAATGAGGGGGCAACTCTGTTATACGAGGAATGATCGGTAAACTGAAAGGAAAGTTGGTAGAGGTTGAAAATAATGTTGGTCTGATTGAAACAGCCGGTGGGGTTTCCTATCAAGTCCACCTCCCTTCTTTTTTAACTGCCAACCTTCAGCTCCCAGCTCCTGTTGAAATTTATACCTATCTTCAAGTTCGTGAAGATGCTTTAATTCTTTTTGGTTTTTCAACAAAAACTCATTTAAATTTTTTTAAAATGCTTTTATCCGTTCCCAATATTGGGCCAAAAACTGCCTTTAATGTTGTTTGTTTTTCTGATATAGATAAACTTATTACCGCAGTAAAAGAAAATAATATTGATTTTTTTAATCAGATCCCAGGATTGGGGAAAAAAACCGCTATGAAAATAATTCTTGAACTGTCGCAAAAACTAAAAACCGAGTTTGAGTTTGATAAGATGTATCTAACTGAAGATGATAAAATGGTGGTTGATGCTCTTGTATCTTTAGGTTTTAAAACCTTTGAAGCTAAAAAAGTTATCTTCCAAATACCAAAAAATCTTTCTGTGGAAGAGAGAATAAAAAAAGCCCTAAAGATGATAAAATAAAATGATATGACAGAAAAAAATCTTCGACCGAAAAACTTTGATCAATATATAGGTCAAGAAAAAACTGTGGCCACTCTTAAACTTTTTGTTAAAGGAGTAAAAAAACGGGGTTTCCCCTCTGAACACATTCTTTTGTATGGGCCTCCGGGAATTGGAAAAACTACCATGGCTCAGGTGGTTGCCAATGAGTTGGGTGGAGAGATTAAAATAACTTCTGGTGCTGCCATTACCAAAGGAGCAGATTTGGCGGCAATATTAACAAATTTAAAAAATAACGATATTTTGTTTATCGATGAAATTCACCGATTACCAAAGACAGCTGAGGAACTTCTTTATCCGGTAATTGAAGATTTTAGTTTAGACATTATTATCGGTAAAGGGCCTTCGGCTCGAACAGTCCGGCTTCCTATTCCTAAAATAACAATTGTTGGCGCAACGACAAAACTCGCCCTTCTTTCTCCTCCTCTTCGTAATCGCTTTGGCTTGGTTTTAAGATTGGATTATTACAGTATCGAAGAGCTTGTTAAAATAATCAGTCGCACCTGCAAAATCTTGAACCTGCCAATCAAAAAAGAAGCGATTTTGGAAATTGCTAAAAGATCAAGACGGACACCTCGCCTTGCCAATCATTTTATAAAACGAGCCAGAGATATTTTGGAAGTTGATAGACATCAAATAATTGATCTTGCCGTTCTTAACAAACTTTTTAATCTTTTAGAAATCGATGAGATTGGCTTATCAAAAGTTGATCTTAAGTATTTAAAATTATTGGCAATAAAATTTGCCAACCAACCGGTTGGTATTGATACTATTGCTTTATCGTTGTCTGAAGATAAAAAAACAATTGAGGAATTTATTGAGCCATACCTTTTACAATTAGGTTTTATTAAAAAAACTTCCCGCGGTCGAGTTGTTACCCAAAAGGGCCTTCAACATTTAGGTTTAAGTTCAGTCATGCTATAATAGTAGTAAGTAGTAAATAAAAGGTGAACTTTAAAATAGCCGGGATGTTGGAATTGGTAGACAAGCAGGACTTAAAATCCTGTGGTCGAATAGACCGTGAGGGTTCGAGTCCCTCTCCCGGCACCATTTAAAATATGGCGTAAGTAATTAAACTGATAAAGAAGCTTTTTCTAACTTTGTAATTCTGACTTCGTGATTTTCCAATTTTTCATCTAAGGTTGAGATTCTATGGTTGCTTACTTCTCTTTCTTCTCTTGCCGTTACTACCTCTTGCAGAATGGGGTCAATTTTAGTGTAAATATCATCCCGAAATTTTCTTAACATCTCAATAATTTCCTCTTTAAATTGAGACAGTCTAAATTCAATTTCTTCTCTTGTGGGCAACCTTTCTATATCCTTTTTAGTAGCAAATCCTTTTAAATCATCTTTTGTTGCAAATTTTTTCGCATCCTCTTTAGTCAGAAATTTACGAGTTAAACGGGTTTCTAAATTTTTTAATTCTTGTTTGAGATAACTTTTTGTTACTAAATTATTGGAACCTCCTTTTATTGACATAAATTTTATTATATCAAACTTCAGGAAAGTCAAGTTGTGAAATTACCTAACTGTTGGTAAAATAATTTTAACTAAAATTAATTGACTCTCAATCTGCCGAGATAGCTTTAATGGTAGAGCAGCTGTTTTGTAAACAGCAGGTTCGGGGTTCGAGTCCCCGTCTCGGCTCAGCTGAGTCCGTAGCTTAATTGGAGAGAGCAACTCCCTTCTAAGGAGTAGGTTGCGCGTTCGAGTCGCGCCGGACTCACTCAAACGCTCTCATCGATAATGTAAAGCCCACCCCGATTTTACAGTTGGATCGTCGACCTAAGCAGACCTTCCAGTTAGAAATATGAACCGCTTTGTACCATAAATTGGAGACCTAGTTTATGGTAAACAAATTTTTAATGCCTAAAATAGATATCTCAATTTATACCTTTTAATTTGTTTGATGATTATTTCTTTAAATAAAAACTACGATCGCTTAATTTATTTAAATAAGAATTTATATATCTCTCTTAAACTCTAAATAATTGATTTTAAAAAAGTTAAAATTTTATTAGCTATTAAATATTCTCGGGGAAGCGTTAGACGTTATAAGATAAAGACTCTTTTTAGGTGGAAAATATTTGCAAGAATTTAAGTGGGCGAGGAGGGACTTGAACCCTCACGCCTAAAAATAGGCATAGCTCCTCAAGCTATCGCGTATACCGATTCCGCCACTCGCCCATTTTTATAATTATAGCATTTTTTATTTATCTCCTTTCAATTGTGTAAACGTAGGGATAGTAAAGAAAAAGAGCTGGAGGATTATCTTGCATTACTCGTTGAAATTCATAATAAATTTTTTTTCTTTCATTTCTTGATAAAGTGCCTCTGCCATCTTCGAGTAATTTATCTATCTTAACATTTTTATAATTGCCGATGTTACTTTGATTTTGGGTTGAGTGCCAAAAATAATATTGATCAGGATCTGTTGGTATTTTCCAAAAAGCTAAAAGAAAATCAAAATTATTAGGTTTATCATAAGAGATGATGTTTAAATTGATTTTTAATCCGGTCTTTTTAAAGTCTTCTAAGAGCTTATCAGCTACATCATAATAATCATAGTATGTAACCAAATCCAATTTTGCCTCTCTAGTGGCTGATATTTCCTTTTTAATAATTTTCTCAGCGGCATCTGGGTTATAAACAGGATTTTTTAAATCTGGATTATAGGCCCAAGAAACAGGAGGAATTGGTCCTTTAGCATATTCACCAGCCTCAGTAAATTTGTTAAAATCAATTGCCATGGCGATTGCCTGCTTGATTTCTTTTGATTTTAAAAAGTGCCTCTCCTCATTAAAAAAAAGGGTCATTAACCGAGAATAATCAACTATTTTAGTAACTTTTGTATTTTTCCAACTAGAAAATTGATCAGCTACCAATTTTTTTAATGTTTTCATTTTAGTAATTTCTCCTTTTTTGTAGGCAATAATCATCTCAGTTTCGTTTTTATAAAATTTATAGGTTAGTATTGGTAAATTTTTTTTCTGAGGGAGAAGAGTGAGAGTAATTATATTGTCATTTTTTGTTTTTATATTAGTGGCACGATAAAGACCACCGATACCAATCATTGGGGAGCGAATTAAAGTTTTTGTTAAATAAATGGGGAAAATAGCTAATGGTTTATCTAAATTAAATTCAATGGTGTAATTATCGATTACTTTGATGGATACATCTTTAAATTGATAATTAATATCACTAGCTTCAAATTTTTTGCCATCGTCCCAAACTAAATTATTTTTTAAATGAAAGCGATAGCGTTTACCATTATCTTTTTTTTCCCATGAATTAATTAAAAGAGGGATAATATCACCTTCTTCATTTAAAAAAACTAAGCCATTAGAAATTTTATTAATAACCTCTTCCGGCAAATCAGAAAAAGTATAGTCTCCCACCATGCCAATGACTTCTTTTTTTTGAGAAAGAATAATTTCAAAGTAAGGGGAAATTGTGAGGGTGGCGATAAGGAAGATAAAGCTGACAATGAAGGAGATTGATATTAATTTAAAATGTTTTCTTACAAATTCTATAACAACCCACCAATAATAACGGAAGGTTTTTTTAAAAAACATTATTTGACAAATAAATTAATTAGAGATATAAAAAAGAAAATAACAACAAGCACCACCGTCAATCGAAGAGTAATTTTTTCAATCCCCCGTCGAGTTTGAAAAAATTCTCCTCCTCCACCCCAGGCGCTACCTAAACCAGCTCCTTTTCCTTGAATAAGAATAAAGATAACAATTAATATGCTTAAAACAATATTTAATATTAGAAAGAAGTTTTTCATAATTTAAGTTATATTATATCATTTTAAATTAAACTCTATCCTAGCATCATTGCTTTTTTTCTAAGTAACAGGTGATACTTTCGAGCAAAGCGATGAGACTCATCTCTAATTAGCCTGATTAAGTTAAACCCAGGATGATCAGCGGGTGGTTTAATAGTAAATAATTGACTTGTACCCATCACTAATCTATCGGGATTTTTAGCGATACCAATTACTGGAAGATTTTGGTTTAATTTTTGAAGAACATTTTTTATTAACCTCACTTGAGGTCTGCCCCCATCAACGACAATAAGATTTGGATATGGCCAATTATTTTTTAATGAGAAACGTCTTTTAAATACCTCTTCTAACATTTCCGGATCGCTTTTTTTACTTAAATTTTTAATCCTAAATTTTCTATATTGAGTTTTATCAATTTGTCCATCAGTCAAAACTACCATTGAGGCAGTCGCATCTTCACCAGCAAGATTGCTTACATCATAGCATTCAATTCTTTTTAATTCTTTTAAATGAGGTAGATACTTGACTAAAAGCAATTGGAGACTGGTTAAAGATAATTTGGATTGGTTATATTGGTTAATATCAATGGGAGAAAAGCTTCTTTTTTCCAAAGATTGAAGACGCAAGATTCTATCACGCAATATGATTGCTTCTTCGTATTTTTCTTCTTTAATTTTTCTTTTTAATTGGCGATAAAAATCATTAATAATCAACATAATTTTACCTCTCAGCAGCCTGACTAGTTTAATTATATTTTGGTAATAAATTTTCCTTAAGGTCCGTCTTTTGTTTCCATTTTTTTCTTTAACTATGGCACCAGGACAAGGATCGCACAAACCAATCTTTGAGTAAAAACAGGGTCCATTTTTTAGTCTTTTATCCATACAAAAGGGAACAATTCTTCTGACTTCATTCAAAACCTTCAATGTCATTTTCACTGAAGAAAAAGGACCAAAATATAAAGCTTTTTTGTCGGCGTCTTTTTTTCGAGAGAGAAAAACTTTTGGAAAATGATCAGTAATGGTAATCTTTATGTAAAGAAAGCTTTTATCGTCTTTCCAGATAACATTATATTTTGGATGATGTTCTTTTATCAACTCTGCCTCAAGGAGGAGGGCTTTAAATTCAGAGTCGGTGACAATATAATCAATCTTATTGCTGGCAGCAATTAATGCCGCCTCTTTTTTATCAAGCTTGGCATTCTCAAAATGAGACTTTACCCGAGCTTTAATATTTACTGATTTGCCAACATACAGATACTCTCCATTATTTTTGAAGATGTAAACTCCCAATGTCGATGGTAGCTTTTCAATTTCTGTTTTAGCGATCATGTGTTGGCAACAGTGATTTCAAAATTTTTTTTAACAGGGTTATTATTAAAAAAATAAAAATTATAACTAAAGTAATTTTAACTGTTAATTGATAGGTATATGGATAAATTGAAAAAGAAAAGGTGCGAATATCTTTTCCATAGATATTAATTTTTAATAAACCTTGACTGATCTGATTTAGATGAGCAGCTTTCAAATTAAAATTAATTTCCCTTTGCTCACCTGGAGCCAAAACGGGAACAATCAATTCTTTGGGAACAACTTCTATTTTTTGCCCCCATAGTTTGACAGGAATTTGCCAAAAGTAAACATTACCTAAATTTTTTATAAAAATTTTTCCTTTTATTTCCTCCCCTTCGGTTATTAAAGAAGGAAGATTGTTAATATTGGTTTTTAAATTATTTTTTTCCAGAGGCTTTATATTAGTTACATTTATTTTAATATCTTTTGAATCTTCTGTTTTATACATTCCTGCCGGTAAAGGATAATCTGATCGTTTTCCATGGATAGCAAAAACAATATGATTGAGATCAAAGGAGGAAAAATAATCAATACCGGAAGTATTTTCCCAAGTTGGGTCAACAGGTATCCAAATATTTTTGCTCACATCGTAATACTCAGGCCAAGCATGAAGGACATCGGAGATTAACGACAGTGGTCTGAGGTTTGGATCGGAAGAAAACCCATAACCTTCTATTTCTCTTGCCCAAATACCCTTTTCCCGAGCCAAAGCAATAAAAAAGTCGGTAAATTCAGTACAAACCGCTTGATCAGGATTTTTTAAAATTTTCAAAGCTCCTAACCTCTCGTTTCCTTTGGTTACTCTTTTATAATTATATTTTAAGTTGTTGGTGACATAAGTGTAAATATCTTGGGCAGTTGTTAAAAAATTAAATCTTTCTAAATTATCAATCTGCCAATATTTTTGAGCCGTCAAAAGATATTTTTTTTGATCGGTAAATTGTTTTTGAATAACTGGTAAAACTTCCAAGCGAGGATTGACAAGAACTTCAATTGTTCCCGTAAAAACAACTTTTTTTATCACATTTGGCCCCAAAAGATATTGTCCTAAAAAATTGCCATCTTCATCAATAAATACTTTTTCAGGAGGGGGGTTGATTTTTTCGATATAGATTTTTTGATATAAAGTGTCGGGAGGAAATGCCACCTCAGTGACAACAGGAACGATCTTTGGGTTTTTAAGATTAAAAGTAAGTTCAGTTTGATAATATTGCCTGTCGCCAAAGACTGCATAAATCGTTTTTGTTTTAGGATTCTCCCAAATTATTTGTTGGCCAGTAATTTTATCTGGTTTTGGTTTAGCAAGGGAAATTTTCTTGGTAGTTTTTTCTGGTAAATTAACTATTACTTTATAAGTTCCCTCCTCTTTTCTTTCCATAGTTGGCAGAATCACCTCCCAAATATTGCCGTTTATCTTAAACAAATTCTCCTGATCAAATTTAAGATAAAAATTATTAACACTTCCTTTTCCGGTTGAGGGCGAGGTAAACTGGAGGGTTATTTTTGTTCTTGTCTCCTCATTCTCAATTACTGGGGTAATTTCTCCTTTGTCATCGTAGGCTTTTAGATTGTGAATAACAAAAGATTTTGGAGAGGAAATAGTGAATTTAGAAACATAAACATCAGAGCGCAGGTTTGTGATGGTAATTTTAAAATTAACATTGGAGGATAAATTATCTTTATTTTCAGTTAAGAAATACTCTACCTGATAGTCACTTTTAAAATCGGCTGCTTTAACTGATGATGCATAAAATATGAAACAAAAGACAAGAAGAAAACAAGCTAATAAAAATCTCAACAGTTTTGGAATTTGAACTTTGACCATTAGAATTTGTTTAGGATTTAAAAATTAGAATTTAGGATTTTTGTTAAATATTTTCCTGTATACGACTCCTTAACTTTTATAATACCATCTATTGGTCCTTGATAAACAACATATCCGCCTTTTTCCCCGCCTTCTGGTCCCAAATCGATAATATATTGACAGTTTTTTATTACTTCAAGGTTATGTTCAATAATAACAACTGTGTTTCCGCGAGAAACTAGTTGGTGAAGGGTATTGAGTAATTTTTTAATATCATAAAAATGAAGGCCAGTGGTTGGTTCATCTAAAATATAAAGAGTCCGGCCAGTTTCTTTTTTTGATAATTCATGGGCCAGCTTTATTCTTTGAGCCTCACCGCCAGAGAGTGTTGGCGCTGGTTGACCTAATTGAAGATATCCTAAACCCACTTCCTGCAACAGCTGAAGTTTTTGAGATATTTGCGGATGATTTTGAAAAAAAAGGAGAGCTTCATCAACAGTCATCGCCAGTATCTGATTTATATTTTTTCCTTTATATGAAATCTGGAGAGTTTCTTGATTATATCTTTTTCCACCACAGACATCGCAGGTAACATAAACATCAGCCATAAACTGCATTTCAATTTTCAAAACTCCGGCGCCACCGCATTTTTCGCAGCGGCCACCTTTTACATTAAAAGAAAAGCGCCCCTTGGAAAACCCAGCTGCTTTGGCCTCAATTGTTTGGGCAAAGATCTCTCTTATATTATCAAAAAAACCAACATAGGTGGCTGGATTTGATCTGGGAGTTCTGCCAATTGGCGATTGATCAACTAAATAAACCCGATCAAGATATTGATATCCTACGAGCTGATCAAATTTACCGATTTTCTCGCCATAATAACCTTCAAGGTAATATTTTAAGGCGGGATAAAGTGTTTCAACAACAAGGGTTGATTTCCCACTGCCGGAAACCCCAGTCACGGCAATCAAGTTACCAAGAGGAAATTTAACATTAATATTTTTAAGATTATATTGTTTGGCTCCTTTGATAATTATTTCACCTTTGTTGACAACTAATGGCTGTTTTTCTATTTGTATTTTTTCTTTCCCCGTTAAAAAAAGGCCGGTTAAGCAGTTTGACGATTTAATTTCCTCAACTGTCCCGGTAAAAACCACGTGACCGCCATTTTTTCCCGCTTTTGGTCCCAGTTCAACTATATAATCAGCTGCCTCAATCGTCTCTCGATCATGTTCAACGACAATGAGTGTATTTCCTAACTTTTTTAAATTAGTTAAAGTAGTAATTAGTGAATGAACATCTTTGGGATGAAGACCAATTGAAGGTTCATCTAAGACATACAAAACGCCAGTTAGACCACTGCCGATTTGC
>JBKBJJ010000001.1:0-16147 GCA_046293855.1 Microgenomates group bacterium
GTTTTTGGCGTTTTAGATCAGAAAAGAAAATAGTTAAAATTTCTTAAAATATTGGAAGTCAAAAATTGAAAGAAATTTTAAATTAAAAAGATTTTATATAATTAATCAGTATGAAATCATACCCTATTTCTATCATCATTCCCGTATATAAAAATTATCAAATGTTTTATCGGTTTCTTGAAATAAATAAAAAATTCTTTGATGGTTGTGAAGTAATAGTTATGAATGATTATCCTCTTGAAAATATCAGCAAACAAGTAAAAAAAATTTATCCTCAAGCAAAAGTAATCAATAATAAAAAAAATCTTGGCTTTGCCGGAAATGTCAATAAAGGAGTAAAACTGGCAACAAGAAATTATGTTTTTCTTATGAATTCCGATGTTGTTTTAAAAGATCAATCATTTAAAAAATCAATTGATCATTTTAAAAAAAACAAAAAACTTTTTGCTATCGGCTTTGCTCAGGTGGAAAAAGATGGAAGAATTGTCGGCGCCAATCGTGGCTTTTTTCAAAACGGCTTTATCAACCACTCTTCCCGCCCAACTCCCAACTCCTACCAGCTAACTCCTAACTTCTGGGCCGAAGGTGGTGCTTCAATTTTTAGAAGAAAATTATTTGTAAAACTTGGTATGCTTGATGAACTTTTTAATCCTTTTTACTGGGAAGATATTGATCTATCGTATCGCGCCTGGAAAGCTGGATATGAAATAAAGTTTGACCCAAAAATTGTCGTTGAACATCATCACGAATCAACAATTGGTAAATATTTTCAACAAAAAAAAATCTCAAGAACTGCCTTTAGAAATCAGCTGATTTTTCATTGGAAAAATATAACCGATAAAGACTTATTGATAAAACACTTAATCAATCTGCCAAAAAAAATTTTTCAACCAGGATTTTTTGATGCTTTACTATTGCTTCCAAAAATCTTAAAAGCTAGAAAAAAAACAATAAAATTTTTTAAAAAAACCGATAAAGAGATATTAAATAATTTAAAAAATAATGTTCTCAATTAAAATGTTTAAAAAACATTTAACAACTATAGTACTATTTTTTATCTCTTTTCTTTCTCTAACATTATTTTTATATAAACTTACCTCTTCTCCTCCTTGTCTTAATGCTGATGAGGCAACCAATGCTTATGATGCCTATTCAATCTTAAAAACCGGACGCGACCAATACGGAAACTTTTTGCCGTTAAGGTTTAAATCTTTTGGCGATTATAAACTGCCATTGCTAACTTATCTTGCTATTCCGTTTATAAAAATATTTGGACTAAATGAACTGGGAATAAGAATGGTCAATCTACCATTTGTTTTTTTATTTCCAATTGTTGTTTTTTTATTAACTAGACAGTTATTTGGTAAAAATTCTTTTTCTGTGATTGCTGCTTTTTTGACCGCTTTTGCTCCTGGTCTGCAGCTTATTGGCCGCCAAGCTCATGAAGGATATATGACAGCATTTTTTTTAACCTTAGCTTTTTATCTATTTTTAAGATTTTTTAAAAAACAAAATTTTTTAAACTATTTACTATTTACTATTTGCTATTTGCTATTTTTATTTGGCTATCATTCGTCCCGCCTTTGGGGTGGATTTTTTATATTGTTGTTTATTTATTTTATTGTCAAAAATAAACTTAAATGGTTTTATATCTTAGGATTAATCGCGGCATTAATTCTATTTAGTTTCACTGATTTATTCAATAGCCAAACACGAATAAAAAATCTTCTATTTTTTAACAACATCGGCTTTACTCTTAAAATAAATGAGCTGCGAGCCGAGGGAGGCAGTCGATTTTTTTATAATAAACTGACAGTTGGAGCAAAAGAGGTTATCTCCCAATACCTTAATTATTTTTCCCCTCAGTTTCTTGTTAATAATGGTGATGAAAAT
The DNA here is from genome assembly GCA_046293855.1 of Microgenomates group bacterium. GTDB lineage: Bacteria > Patescibacteriota > Microgenomatia > UBA1406 > GWC2-37-13 > CALLVF01. The sequence continues at coordinate 1,894 of JBKBJJ010000001.1, forward strand.
TATCGCTTTGGTTTTCCTGGTGTTTCACCAATCACTCCGATTGAATATATTTTTCTTTTTATCGGGCTATATTACTTATTTAAAAACAAAGAAAAATGGCGATACTTGATTTTATTAATGCTTTTATTTTCTCCAATAACTGGCGCTTTATCCTGGGCTGGTCTTTCAATTACAAGAACAGTATTTATTTTTATTCCTATTGTTATTATTACTTCTTATGGATTGATAAACTTTACAAAAAATAGACAGTTATTATTTTTGTTATTTGTTATTTGTTATTTGTTATTTCTATTTTATAGTTGGGATTTTTATTTAAATCATTATCCAAAAAGAGCGATAGTTTTGAGAAGTTGGCAAGCGGGTTATAAGGAGTTAGTATCATATATTAAAAAAAATTATTCTCAATTTGATCGGTTTTACATTACAAGAAAAAATGGCCAACCATATATTTTTTTATTATTTTATTTAGCCTATCCTCCGGAAAAATACCAAAAGATAGCTAAACTCACTCCTCCTGATGAATATGGCTTTGGTCAGGTTACCCATTTTGATAAATTTTACTTTAATTTTATTTTTGATCCCAAACTTAAAAAAACAGTATTTGTTGGTTATCCAGAAGACTTCAAAGATTTAACGGTAAAGTTAGATAAAATAAAAAAAATAAAAATCGCCACTGAGGAAATTTTTTGGATTTATGAGATTAATTAAATAAACAATAAGAAAGTTAAATTATAAAAAGCATGAATAAAGATAGGAAGGGTTAGGCTTTTTCTTGTTAAAAAAATAAATGAATTCACCAAGCTTAAAATAAGGTCGGTTGTCATAAAAAATAAAAGTAAATTACCGGTAATTTTTTGATTGGCAAAAAGAATTGGCACATGAAGAAAGAAAAAAAGAATACTGGCAAAAAATGAGGAAGTAAAGATATTTTTTGAATCATCATACAAACGCTTCAAGATAAATCCTCGGGATAGTATTTCTTCTGAGACACCCGTTGCTAAAGTAGTAGCAAAAACAATTCCAATATAAGAAAAATCAAAAACTGGGGTAATAAAAAATATTTTTTTTAATTTTAAAAAATTAGCTAAAATAGCAGTAAGAAAAAAAAGTCCGCCTATTAAAATTCCCATTATTAGATCACTTAAAAAAAATTTTGGTTTTATCAGCAGCGCCTCAAAAAAATTATTCTTTTCAATTTTTTTTATATAGTAATACACCGGCAAAATAAAAACTAAAGGTTTAGCTACAAACTCGTCAAAAACTTCCGGCATTTTAAATTTAGCTCTGTATAAAGCCCAAATTATAAGAATTACCGCCCAAAGATTTAAAGCTTTTTGCGTTGAAGGAACTTTTTCTCTCATTTCTTAATAAATTTACTCTTATTTTCAATGTAATTCAAGCAGTAAAATATTTTTTATCACAATCCCCGTAATAATTGCCATAGTCGTATTTCTAATGCTCGGGAAATTTTATTAAGAATTTTAACAGTAGGATTAGCTTTGCCTTCTTCAATTCTGGCAATATATGTCCTATCAATTTTACAAAAAAGCGATAGATGTTCTTGGGAAAATTTTTTCTTTTCTCTCTGTTGTCGAATTTTTTTCCCTAATCGTCGATAAAAAGAATTATCGACAGACATAACTCTATTGGATAATTTTAGAATTAACCCTAAAACAAGTCCTCACACTAAAACTAAAGAATAAGGAATACCTATAAAAATTGTCAAGGGACTATAGTCTACAAAAAATATAATTTGGAGCTTTAAAACAATAAATTTTTTAAGAATATAATGTCGTTTATCTGATACTATTCTAAAAAATCTTTCAGTTTTCGAGCGCGGGTAGGATGTTTTAATTTACGGATAGCCTTAGCTTCAATTTGACGAATTCTTTCTCGGGTTACCTTAAATTCTTTTCCCACCTCCTCCAAAGTTTTTGGTTTCCCATCTTCTAGTCCAAATCTCATTATTAATACTTTTCTTTCTCGCGGTGATAAAGTATCCAATACTTTATTTAAAGCATCTTTTAAAAGCTCCCGGGAAACCTTATCATATAAGGTTGGCTGATTAAGATCGGAAACAAATTGTTCAAGAGTGGCCTCTTTATCATCACCAACTGGGGTAGATAAAGATTTAGGTTGTTGAGATATTTTCATTAAGTTTTCTATTTCCTCAGTTGTCATTTGCATCTCACGAGCAATCTCTTTAACCGTTGGTTCACGACCTAATTTTTGGGTTAATCTTCTTTGGGTTTTATAATAGCGGTTAATGTGATCAACCATATGCACAGGAATTCTTATTGTTCTTGACTGATCAGCTATCGCTCGGGTAATTGCCTGCCTGATCCACCAGGTGGCATAGGTAGAAAATTTATATCCTCTTCTCCAATCATACTTCTCAACCCCCCGAATTAATCCGCGATTACCCTCTTGAATAAGATCAAGAAAAGAAAGACGGCGACCTAAATATTTTTTAGCAATAGAAACCACCAACCTTAAATTGGCTTTAATTAATTTTTCTTTTGCTTCCTTATCTCCTTTTTCGTATCTTTTAGCTAAAGCGATCTCTTCCTCAAATGTTAAAAGAGGCGTCTTACCTATTTCTTTTAAATACATTTTTATTGGATCAAGAGATTCTCCATGTTTTAAAACCACTAACTGTTCCAGCTCTTTTTCTATTTCCTCAATTGTTTTTTTTGCATCACTCTCCTCTTTTGCCGAAATTGTTTCATAAATATCAATCCCTTTTTTAAGAGCTTCATCAAAAAAATTATCTATTTCCTCGATATGTTTTTCTGGCTCGGGATAAACTAACAAAATATCATCTTGAACCAAAAAACCATCTTCCTCTCCTTGAATCAGCAAATCTTTAAGATTTTTAGGTAAGCGCTGCCTTTTCATAAGATTTATTTAGTTTAATTTTATAAGGTTGTTATAATTTTTTCTACTTCTTTTAACTCCCTGGTTAAAACTGCCAATCTTTTTTCTTTTAGTTTGTCAATTTCTTCTCCATTTGAAAAAACTTCTTTTATCTTTCTTTTTAGGGCCAACTTTTTCAACTCATAGGCCAATTTATTAATTTTCTCACTTCCAAACTCTTGTTCTGTTGAGGCAAAAAGATAAATTTCATCAAAAACTTCATGAAGCGGTTGAGGTAACTGAGAGATAAATTTTGAGAGATTAAACTCATTTTTTGATGTCTTCTGAAAATCGAGTAATATTTGGCAAATTTGTTGATGAGAGGGTAAAGAAAAATCAGATGACTCAAGAATAGAAAAAATTAAACTAATTAGTTTATAGGGATTTTTATTCTGAAAAATTAAGCTTAAAATATATTTTTCAAGAATAGTGGTTCGATCTATCGTTTTCTCTTTTTTTAAGGAAAAAAATGATTTTGTTGATTGCTTTTGTCTTTGTTTTATTGTTCTCATCAAGCGTTCAATACTTGCTTCGCTTACATCTAACAAACTCGATATTTTTTTTACATAGTACGATTGAATAATCGGATTACTAATCCGGGAAATTACCGGAACAACTTCTTCACCAATTTTTTTCTTACTAAAGGGATCATCGCTAGAATATTTTTTCTTAGCTAAATTGATTATAAAATCGTAAATAGGAATTGGTTTTTTAAGAATTTTTTTAAACTTAATTTCATCTTTATTTACTGCCTCATCTGGGTCCTTAGCGTAATCTAAAGTAACAACACCAAGCTCAAACTCCAATCTTTCCGCCTCCTCCATCCCTCTTTTTACCGCCTCCTCTCCTGCGCTATCGGCATCTAGAACTAAAGTTAATTTCTCCGTATATCTTTTCAACACCATCAACTGCTCGCGAGTTAATACCGCCCCTTTTATTGCCACAAAATTGGCAAAACCATGCTGATAAGGTGAAATGACATCAAATTCACCCTCAACAACAAAAACATTTTTTTCTTTTTTTATCGCCTCTTTTGCGATATCGATTCCAAAAAGGGTTTCTCTTTTATGATAAATGGGGGTTTCCGGAGTGTTGATATACTTTGCCTCTTTTTCTTTATCTTCTAAAATCCGGCCAGAAAAACCAAGAATATTACCTCTGACATCCCTTATTGGAAAAACTAATCTTCCTCGAAAACGATCATAAAAACCTCCTTTTTCTTTTTTAACAATTAAACCGTTCTCCAATATTTCTTCTTCCTCAAACCTTTTTTTCTTTAAAAATTTCAATAATGAATCCCAAGATTGGGGAGCATAACCCAAATTAAATTTTTTAATAGTCGAAAGGCTAACTTTTCTCCTCTTTAGATAATCTAAAGCCTCACCGCCAAACTTAGTTTTATGAAGAATATATTGAAAAAATTCTGCCGCCCATTGATTCATGGTAAAAAATCTTTCTTTTTTCTTCCATACGTGGTCTTCAAAACTTATCTTTGATAATCTTACCCCGGTTTTTTGAGCCAGCTCCTTTAAAGCCTCAAAAAAAGTGATGTTTTCCCATTTCATTAAAAATTTAATGACATCACCACCCTCACCACATGCACCAAAACAGCGCCAAATTTGTCTCTCCGGTGAGACAATAAAAGAGGGTGTTTTCTCTTGATGAAATGGGCAGAGAGCCTTAAAATTTCTTCCTGTTTTTTTAAGGTTAATAAAAGAGCCAATAAAATCAACAATATCTATCCTTTTTTTAACCTCTTCAACTGGATTTTCCATTTTCCTTATTTTATCATCTTTAATATATTTGCTATTTTATATTTGATGTTTTATTATTTTATATATGGTCTACCTTTTTATTGATGAATACAATATCAAACTTCTCTCTCTTAAAAAAACAGTTTTTGGCCAACAAGAGGTAGCTTTTTTTCAAAAAAAACATGAAACTCAGCTTCTTAAAGAGGGTCGCATTATCAGTGTTGATCTTTTAGCTTCGGCAATCAAAGAAGGCCTTAGTCTGGCTTCCCCTTCTTCAATTAACGAAAAAGATGTTTGTCTTATTTTACCCCAAAACAGTTTCTTGTTTACTCGCTGTCAAGTCCCTTCTGATATTGCCTCATCAGCTGTTGAGGCTTTTGTTAAAGATAAAGCAAGAGCAACGATATCAAGTAATTTAGATGAAACAATCAATGACTTTTTTGTTGTCTCCTCAGAAAAAGAAAATGTTGTCTCCCTTTACGCCATCAAGATTGAAGATTTTGAAAATTTTAACCAAGTGTTTTCTCTTATTGATTTAAAAATCAAAGCGATTATTCCTGATACCTTAGCTTATTTTAAATTATTTGAAAAAACTCTCCGACGGGAAAAAAAGGAAACTATTTTCTATGTATCCTTCGATAACAACTCTCTTTCTGGATATCTTTTTGACTCACTGGGACTTTTAGACCAAAAAAGATGGCTAGCTAATCTTGAAAACACCAAAGCTGAGGAAGTATTGAAAAACAAAATAAACCAATTTAATGAGCAAAATTTAAAATTAAATCGGATAATCTTATCGGGAGCTGCATCTGAAAAAGTCAGACAAGACACTTTTACCAAAGCCGTTGGCGTTTGGACTAATCCTTTAAAAAAAATTATCTCAACTTTTTATGGTAACTATCTTAAATTGCTTATTGTAAACGAAAATAAACCATTCCCTCTTCTTGATTTGGATGTATGTTTTGGTGCTTTTATTTTCAGCGTGGAAAATAAAAATTTCTCTTTATTAAAAAAACCCACCCTAAGTTCTAAATTAAAAAAAACCTCCTCTTTTCCATCAATTTCATTACCTAAAAAAGAACTGGTTATTTTTGTTGGTTCATTCCTTCTTTCCTTTTTGTTTTTTCTTTTCATCTCCAATATGAAACCTAAATTAAATTTATCACTTCCAACCGCAACCCCAACGCCAACAGTCACACCAACGGCAACTGCTACACCAACGCCAAGTTTTAAAAAAGAAGAGTTAAAAATCAAAGTGTTAAATGGCTCAGGCGTTAGAGGCAAAGCTGGCCAAGTAAAGGAAATCCTTAAAGATAAAGGTTACGGAGAAGTTCTAACTGATAATGCTGATAATTTTGACTACAAAGTCACTCAAATTAATGTCAAAAAAGACAAAACCCAGGCGGCCTCCTTCATTCAAAATGATTTAAAAGATTATACTCCCGCTCCTAAAATAGGAGAACTTAGCGAAAAAGAGATTGCTGATGTAGTAATCATCATTGGAGCTGATTTTAAATAAAAATATTCACAAAAAAAACTTTTTCTTCTTACTATTTAAAATACTTCCTTTAGCTTCTTTTTATTTACCCTTTTTGTATAATATCATTAAGTTTTTTATGGAAAATAAAAAAGAAGGACTAAAGAAAAAATTGGAAATTATTTTAGCTAAAGCTAACCTTCCGGAAAAAAAGGAGGCAATCTTTCAATTGGAAAAACAAAGCTATGATACCTCTTTTTGGCAGGATACAAAAAGGGCGGCTTTGATTATGAAAAAAATTAATGATTTAAAAAAAGAGATAGAAGAAATTGAAATGATGCAACTTTTATTGGAAGAAGGCGATTTTGAGGAGGCAGAAAAATTAATTAAAAAGTATGAAATTATCCTTTTTTTATCCGGCCCCTATGATCAAGGCGATGCTATTTTCTCCATTCATGCTGGACAAGGGGGGACGGAGGCAATGGATTGGGCAGCAATGCTTCTTCGGATGTATACCCGCTATTTTGAAGAAAAAGGGTGGAGTTTTGAGGAGGTAGATTTTGTCCCTGGAGAGGAGGCCGGTATCAAAAGCGTTACTTTAAATGTAACGGGAAAATTTGCTTATGGCTATCTTAGAGCTGAAGCGGGTGTTCACCGATTAGTGAGGCAATCGCCTTTTAACGCTGATAAACTCCGTCAAACTTCATTTGCTTTAGTGGAAGTGTTGCCGGTTATTGAAAATCAGGAAATTGAAATTAAAGAAGATGACTTGGAGTGGGAATTTTACCGCAGTGGCGGTAAAGGAGGACAAAATGTTAATAAAGTCGCCACTGCTGTGAGACTTAAACATAAACCAACAGGAATAATAGTTACCTGCCAAACAGAAAGGTACCAGCTCCAAAACAGAGAAAATGCTTTAAAAATCTTGCGGGCTAAACTTTGGCAGATCCGTCAGGAAAAAAAAGAAAAAACCATTGAGGCTTTCAAAAAAGAGAAAATCGCCTCCTGGGGAAGACAAATTCGCTCCTATGTTCTTCATCCTTATAAATTAGTCAAAGACTTGCGTACCAACCATGAAGAAACCAATGTTGAGGCGGTTTTAGACGGAAAACTTGATGGTTTTATCGAGGCGTATTTGAAGAGATCATAAACATAGTTGCTTTTTATCTGAAGGATTGATAATCTATTTTATATGGAAAATCTCCTTAAAAATAATAATCTCATCCATAGTATAGACCCGCAAAAGGAAGATGAAAAAATTTCTTATACTAACTTTTTGGGATTGGTAGGGGGAGCAATAATTTTAGGAATAATTGTTGGTTTTGGAGCAACAAAAATTCAAAAACTAACAAAAACAGAAACTTCCACAAAAACTACCCAAATCCAAAAAATCGTCGGAATTGCTGATAAAAAAACCTTCAAAGACAAGGCAGAAGGAGTTCTTAGAGAGGGAGGAATTGATGGAGAAGGAAACTTTCATTTGGAAAGGGTAGGCGGACCTTCACAAAATGTCTACCTTACATCATCAACCGTTGATCTTTCCCAGTATATTGGTAAAAAAGTCCGCGTCTGGGGTAAAACATTTAAGGGAGAAAAAGCCGGTTGGTTAATGGATGTTGGATTAATTGAGTTATTGCAATAAATTTAATTTACCTCCGTTAATTCATTAATTTAATGCTATGATAGTTTTTGAAAAAGTTACTAAAAAATTTCCTTTAGGCAACCTTGCTTTGACGGATGTCTCTTTTGATATTGCCGACAACGAATTTGTTTTTCTGGTGGGCCCCTCAGGCGCCGGCAAAACAACGATTTTAAAATTAATTTTGCGAGAATATCTACCTACTTCAGGAACAATCACTGTTGATGATTTTGAAATTTCCGCAAATAATTTTGCCCAAACAATTGCTCTTCGACGAAAAATCGGCATGGTCTTTCAGGACTTTAAAATCCTCAATGATAAAACTGTTTTTGAGAATATTAGTTTAAGTTTAAAAGTTATCGGTCGCTCACAGGAGATAATTAAAAAAGAGGTAAGAGAAGCTTTAAAACTGGTGGGATTGGAAAATAAAGAAAAAGTTTTCCCTTTGCAGCTTTCCGCTGGTGAACTGCAGCGAGTGGCGATCGCCCGAGCGATTGTGGGAGAACGAAAGATCCTTTTAGCTGATGAACCAACTGGCAACCTTGATCCAAAAACCTCCTGGGAAATAATGAAAATCTTTAAAAAATTAGAAGGCAAAAGAACAATAATTTTTGCCACTCACAATACTGATATCGTCAACAGCCTACAAAAGCGGGTATTAGTTTTAAAAGAAGGGCGATTAGTAAAAGATGTAAAGAAAGGAGGGTATGAGGTATGAAAGAAATAATCTTATCACTTAGAAGAACACCTTATCAATCAATGAGTGCTTTTTTAGTTTTGTTTTTTACTCTTTTTTTATCCCTTTTTCTTTTTATTTCTCTTTCTTTCTTGTATGGAATTTTAGCTTATATTGAAACCCGACCGCAGGTGACGGTTTATTTTCAACCAAAAACATCAGAAAGGGAAATTTTTAACATTCGCGACACTCTGGCTTCCTCAGGTAAAACGCTTTCTATCAAATATATCTCTCAGCAAGAAGCCTTTCAAATTTATCGCAATTTAAATAAAGATAATCCTCTTCTTTTGGAAATGGTTTCAGCTGACATTTTGCCTCCCTCTCTTGAAATTTATGCCAAAAAACCAGTGTTTTTACCAGAAATTGCCGAATTTTTGAAAAAGCAACCAGGAGTTGATGAAGTTCAGTTTCAAAAAGATATTGTTGACCGATTGTTAACCTTAACTAATATTCTGCGAAAAGTAACCATTGCTTTTTTTGTTTTTCTCCTTTTTATGGCTATTATTGTTTTGACAACCACCACCCTTTTTAAAATTGCTTTAAGAAAAGATGAAATTGAACTTTTGCGTCTTTTGGGAGCAACTTCCTTTTATATCCGAAAACCTTTTCTTTTGGAGGCTTTGTTTCTTGGATTTACTGCCTCCTCCCTCTCTTTTGTTATTATTCTTAGCCTAATTTTTTATTTTAATCCCTTTCTCAAATCATATTTAAGTGGAATACCAAATCTTTTTCTTAACTTTGAAATCTATCAATTACAAGTTTGGCCGCTTAACCCAATATTTTTAGTTGTTACTTATTCACTAACCTCTTTTTTTGGGATGGGAATAGCTGCCTTTGCTAGCTTTCTTGCCACCAGTAAATATCTCAAAGTATAATATTAACTAATGGCAAAAAAAATTCTTTTAGGATTGACTTTTATTCTTTTGGTTTTAGCCTCTTTTTATCTGCCCAAAAATGGATTGGCGATTGAATGTAATTTAAATGTTAATTTATCAGGATTATCGCGAGAAGAACTTCAGGAATTGATAAACAAATGCACGCCGGTAATCAATAATCTGCGCAGTCAAATAAACAGTCTCTCCTCACAAATTCAATATATGGACAGCCAAATTTTTTTAACGACAGCAAAAATTAAAGAAACCGAGGAAAAAATTGCCAAGACAGAGAAAGAAATAGAGGTTTTGGAGGAGAGGATTGGAGGATTGGATCAATCATTGGATTATTTATCTAAACTGCTTTTAGCAAAAATTGTCAAAGGTTACAAAATTCGCTCAATTAGCTTACTGACATTGATTCTTGACAGCGGCAACATGAATGATTTAATTAGTCGAATAAAATACTTAAAAGAAACCCAAGAAAACAACCAAAAACTTTTAATTCAAGTCCAGCAAACAAAACTTAATTTTGAGGAACAAAAAAATTTGCGGGAGCAAAAAAAGGAAGAACTTAATAAATTAGAACAAATTTTAAACAATCAGAAAATTGAACTTGTCAACCAACAAAATGCCAAAAGAAGTCTACTTGAATTAACAAAAAATGATGAAAGAAGATATCAAAAACTTTTAGCAGATGCCCAAAAAGAACTTTCCCAAATCTTAGGCGCTGCCAAATTTTTATTCCAAACAGGAAAATCAGTTGAGGTTAAAAGAGGTGATATCATCGGTACTCAAGGAAATACTGGCTACTCTTTTGGCGATCATCTCCATTTTGGTGTTTACCGTTATTCATCAATTGATCAATTAGCTTTAGGTAATTGGTATTATAGTAATTGGGTTGACCCGTCTCAAATACTTTCTTCCAGAAGCGTTGTTTGGGATACGGGTTGCGAGCCATCAGAAACGAAAATGGTAGGAAGCGGTAGTCTACCTTGGCCAATGACACCAACTGCTATCTCTCAAGGATCAGGTTTTACTTGTTATTCAAACCTCTACTATCGCGGAAATCCTCATCCAGCTTGGGATATGTGGGGACCAGTTAATAGCCCAATTTATGCGGTTGATGATGGTAAAGCCTATTTTTGCCGTAATTGTTTAGGTGATGGAGGTAATGGAGTTTTTATCTTCCATAATAATGGATATATGACTTTATACTGGCATCTTCAATAACCTTTGTAGACTATAGTCCGTTGCAGAAAAATTGATTTTGTATTAACTTCTTTTTTAAATGGGTAAAAAAATTATCATTGGTTTATTGCTCAATTGTTTTATGGCTATTTTATTAACCAAAACTGTTGCTGCTGGGGTAAAAATTAATGAAATTTATCCCGCTCCGCCAACCGGTGGATATGAGTGGATTGAACTTTATAATGATGAAAACTATCAAATAAATATTGAAGGATTAATTCTTAGCGATTTAGCAGGTAATAAAATAAAGATCAATGAAACAGTAATTCCACCTTTAGGGTTTGTGACTGCCAACTCCTCCTCAATTTTAAACAACAATGGCGATACTATATTTTTGAAAAATAATCTTGATGAAATTATTGAAATTGCCACTTACTCAGGTAATTTTGACAGCAGTAAAACCTATGCCAAATGTCCCAATGGCAATGGTTCCTGGTTTATTTTAAACCAACCAACAAAAAATGCTTCCAATGAAATCGCCTGTTTATCGCTTACACCAACTCCAATTATCTCACCAACTGAAATTTTCAATCTCTCGCCAACACCCAACCCAACTGCCACTCCCACTCCGGTTGAAACTCCCAACCCAACCCCCGAACCAACGTTAATTTCTTATGACAACATTTATCTTTCTGAGGTGATGGTTTATCCTCCCTCCGGTGAAAACGAGTGGGTGGAGATTTATAACGGTAATGATTTTCCTGTTTCTTTAGTTAATTGGTATCTTGATGATCTTGAAAACGCTGGCTCTTCCCCAAAAATATTTTCTTTGGAAATTGGCGCTAAAAGTTATGGCGTTTTTGAATTATCTAGTTCTATGTTTAATAATTCAGGCGATAGCGTCAGACTTTTGGATTTTAATAAATTTCAAAAAGACAGTTTCGAATATCCAAATGCCACCCAGGGAAAAACTTATGGGCGAGTTTCTTTTGATAGCGATGATTTTTGTTTACAGGAGGCAAGCAGGAACTTGCCCAACAATATTTGCCTTAACCCAACCATCACTGCCACCCCAAAATCCACCCCTTCCCCCACTCCCTCCTCAACTCCCTCACCAACTCCCTTTCCAACTCCCCGCCCAACAAAAAAACCGCCACCAATCACTCCTTTCACTCAAACACCCAAAATCGATAATATTTCAAAGACTGCAATCGTCAGCCAAAACATCACTCAAGGAGAAGTCTTAAGCGCCACCTCTCAAAACAAAAAACAAAATCAACCTTTGATAAACAGCTTATCTTTTCTTTCTTTCTCCTATTCCATTGCCACTATTTTTTCTATAGTTTTAAAAATAATAAAGAACATATAAAATTTTTGTTATTATTATTTTAAATGTTTAAGTGGTTAAGTGATTCACAACTTGATAGATTGTCAGAATTTACTGCTAATCTTGGTTTAGTATTTTTTGCCTCAATAATAACTCCAATTTTTTCTGGATTAAATAAGATAAATATCGCTTTTTTAATTTCTGGCTTGATATTAACATTAATTTCTGTCATTATAAGTTTATGGTTAATTAGAAAATAGAGTAAACGTATATGAATATAGTAATAGGACCCTTAGAAGCTTTGTATATAGTTGGCGCAATTACTCTTTTAATCATCGTCCTTGTCGCTTACCCTACTTTATTGAGGAAAAACAGAAGACCAAAAAAGTTAAAATAAAAAAGTATGAGAAAAATCTTTAATTTTCTCCACCATTTATTCATCCCCCGCGAAGATAATAATTTTCGCGCCAAAGCTCTTCATATTGATTTTTTAACTTACTATCTCTTAATCGCTATCTTTGCCACTTTTGCTTTTAAATACACTCCCTTATCCAATGTTTTAGGCTATGCGACCGATATCACAATAGAAAAGCTTTATCAGTTAACCAATGAGGAAAGAAGAAAAAATGGATTGCCGGCTTTAGCTTACAGTGAAAAACTCTCCCAAGCGGCCACCAAAAAAGGGCAAGACATGTTTGCTAAAAATTACTGGGCTCACTATGCTCCTGATGGAAAAACGCCGTGGGATTTTATTTTGGGTACTGGTTATCAATATGAGTATGCTGGAGAAAATCTAGCAAAAAATTTTTTATTTAGCGAGGGGGTGGTCTCCGCCTGGATGAACTCGCCCACTCACCGGGCTAATATTTTGCGCAAAGACTACACTGAAGTAGGTTTTGCTGTTTTAAACGGGACTTTAAATGGTGAACCAACAACACTTGTTGTTCAAATGTTTGGAAAACCACTGCCGCCAAGTATTGCTCAAAATCCCCCAGCGGTTATCCCTTCACCTCCTCCAGCTGAATCAACAGAAAATTTAGCAATAGGAAAAGCGGCTATTTTAGCTAAACAATCAATTAATCAAAAATTCAACCTTGCCAATCTCTCCTTTAATATCAATCTTGTGTTTTTTATTTTCTTGCTTTTAGCTGTAGGTTTGGATTTTTACTTTGCTTACAGAATGCGTTTAATTCGAATTGGAGGTAAAAATTTAGCTCATTTTATTTTTATCAGTTTTTTATTTATAGGATTGCTAATAGCTAGTCGCGGGGCAATATTATGAAAAAAGAAATAAAAAAACATCTTTTTGATTATCTTTTATTGATTACAGCAGGAGTATTTTTTTTGTTAGCAATAAATGTTTTTAAAGGGGAGCGTCTTTTCGAGTTTATTATACTTCTTGCTTTTGCTTTGTTTTACATCATCTGGGGATTTTATCACCACGCTTTTTCTAATTCACTTCGCTTAAAAACTGTGATAGAATATGTTCTTATTGCTTTCACTGTTGTTTTTCTTTTAAAAATTATTATTTTCCCTTAGAATAATTTAAATGAAAGGAGTAATTTTAGCTGGCGGTTTAGCTACCCGTCTTTATCCTTTAACTTTTGCCACTAACAAACACCTGCTTCCTGTTTATGATAAACCAATGATTTTTTACCCCATTCAAACATTGGTTAATGCGGGAATAAGGGAAATTTTAATCATTGTTTCCGGGCCTCACAGTGGTCATTTTATCCAAGTGTTAAAAAATGGTAAAGAGTTTGGGATTGATCATCTTGAATATGGTTATCAAGAAAACCCAAAAGGAGGTATTGCTGATGCTTTGTCTTTGGCAGAAGATTTTGCTGACGGAGGTCCTCTCACCGTAATTTTAGGAGACAACACCACTGACGCTGATATCTCAAAATCCGTTAAAGAATTCAAAGATGGCGCTTTAATTTTTCTCAAAAAAGTCCCTGATCCTTCCCGCTTTGGTGTCCCCCGCTTTGATTCAGAAGATAAAACCAAAATTGTTGAAATTATTGAAAAACCAAAAGAACCTCCCTCCGATTATGCGGTCACTGGTCTTTATATCTATGATAATCGTGTTTTTGATTTTATAAAAAAATGCGACCCTAATTTTGCCGGCCGAGGAGAGCTGGAAATCACTCAGGTTAATAATTTTTACCTTAAAGAAGGAAAACTGCGTTGGGCGCCACTTGAGGGTTATTGGCTTGATGCGGGAACATTTGATACTTTACTTATGGCTAATCTATATTGGGCTAAAAAGAAGGGATTTAAAACTCCACCCGATTTTGATCAGTGGATAAAATAAATCCCGTTTGACAATTTATATTTTTTTT
>JBKBJJ010000001.1:16246-24896 GCA_046293855.1 Microgenomates group bacterium
CCTACCCAACTTTTACTCAGTGTTGTTTTAACAGTTAGTACTATCCTTCTTGTTATTGTTGGTGTTCAATTAATTTTTGTTTTGAAGGAGCTACGAACCGCGATTAAAAAAATTAATGGTATTATTGCCTCCTTTGAAAAAGTTGGCGGGTCTCTGGAACATGGATTTTCTGAGGTTGTCGGATTTTTTGCCGGAATAAAAACATTGTTTAAAATTATCGATATCCTTCACCACAAAAAAAATGGAAAATCAAAACAAGAGTAACCCTTCTAACTTCTGGTTTGGTTTTATTTCGGGAGCTTTTATCGGCCTCTCAATCGCATTTTTGCTGGGAACTAAAAAAGGAAGAAAATTTTTAAAAAATATTATTGAATTATCAGAAAATTTTGAAGAGAATTTATCAGCAATATTGAAAGAAATAGAAGAAAAAACTCTTAAAAAAGAAGTAGGCAATATTAACGAAAACAATAAACAAACTACCACTGTAAATCAACTCCTAAATAAGATTAAAAACCGCTTGACTTTTTAAAAATGGTTTTGTATGATATAATAGTTTTTTTCGTCCCCTTTTGCTTATAGGGGTTTTTTATTATTATCAAAATATTTTTTTGGTCTTTCTTATAATTCTAATGACTAAAGCAAAAAAAACAAATATAAAACCCCGCAAAAATTTACTTTTGGGAAAAGAAGATAAAGAATTAGAGCAATTAGACCTAATAGAAGTTCAAAAGAAGTCTTGGAAAAAATTTATTTCCCAAGATCTAAAAGAAATATTTAATGAATTTTTTCCCATCGATGATTATACAGGAAAAAAATTTACTATTTTTTTTGAAGATCTATTTTTTGGTGAACCTCGCTATCCTCTCGAGCTTTGTTTCAAAAAAAAGCTTACTTATGATACTCCCGTATATCTGAGGCTGCGAGTCCTCAATAAAAAAACTGGTGTAGAAAAATCACAAGATGTCTATTTTTTCAATCTCCCGAAAATGACTGATCGAGGAACTTTTATTATTAATGGGATTGAACGAGCTATTATCAATCAAATTGTTCGCTCTCCAGGCATTTACTTTACTGCCGAGATTGATAAAACCACCGGTTTAACTCTTTACAACGCAGAAATTAGGCCATATATTGGTGCTTGGATTGATATCACTGTCAATAAAAACAATCTTGTGGAAATGAAAATTAATAAAAAACGAAAATTTCTTGCCACTGTCTTTTTAAAAGTATTCGACGGAGAGACTAATTCAGAGATTCTTTCCTATTTTAAGGATATTGATAATTCATTAGTTGAAAAATATCTTCTCCCCACCTTAAAAAAAGATCAAACAAAAAATAAAGATGAAGCGGTTTTGGAAATTTATCGCAAAGTTCGACCGGGAGAACCGCTAATTTTGGAAAATGCTTATGATACTGTTAATAATCTTTTTTTCAATCCTCGTCGATATTCTCTTGCTGATGTGGGGCGCTATAAAATAAATAAAAGACTTGGACTTGATATTGAAATTACAAAAGAAAATTATCTTTTAACAAAAAAAGATGTTATTGAAGCTATCAAATATTTACTTCTTTTAACAAACGGATATGGAAATTTTGATGATATTGATCATTTAGGCAATCGACGGTTGAGAACAGTAGGTGAATTAGTTAGTATGTATGGAATAAGAGTGGGAATGGTAAGGGTAGAGCGAGAAATTAAGGAGCGAATGAGCTTGGTTGGGGTTGAAAATAAAGTTCTACCTTCACAAATTATTAATTCAAAACCCCTTATTGTTGCTATAAATTCATTTTTCCGGACCAGCCAACTCTCCACTATTGTTGATCAAACTAATCCTCTTTCAGAGCTTGATAATTTAAGAAGAATTACTGTTGGTGGACCAGGGGGTATAGAAAAAGAAAGAGCTTCGTTCTCTATCCGTGATATTTCTTCATCTCAATATGGAAGGATCTGCCCGATAAGAAGCCCTGAAGGACCAAATATTGGTGTTGTTACTTATATGGCTCTTTATGCCAAAGTAAATAAATATGGATTTTTAGAAACACCATATAAAAAACTTATAAAAGAAAAACATGGAAACAAAATAAAAGTAAAAATAAGTTCTGAAATCATCTACCTCCAAGCCGACGATGAAGAGCAATATTATATTACCTCCAATAACGTCGATATTGATAATGAAAACTATATTACCAATCAAACAGTAGTAGCAAGATATAAAGGAGAAATAGTTGAAGTCCCGGTGGAAAAATTAGATTTAATCGATATTTGTCCGCGTCAAGTAGTAGGTGCCTCGGCCGCTCTTATTCCCTTCCTTCAAAATGATGATGCCAGCCGCGCCTTAATGGGAACTCATATGCAATGTCAGGCTGTCCCTTTATTAAACCCAGAAGCTCCTATTGTTAGTACTGGCCTTGAAACTAAAATAAGTACCGTTTTAGGTAGAACAATTCTTGCCCCCGAGGATGGAATAATTGAATATGTTGATGCTGAAAAAGTAATTTTAAAGGGAAAATCTGGAAGAAAATATCAATACCTGCTTGAAAGATACAGAAGAACAAACAAAGATGTTGCTTTCGATCAAAAACCAAAAGTGGAGCCAAAGCAAAAAGTTAGAAAAGGAGAAGTTATTATTGATGGACCCTCAACAGATAATGGTCACCTTGCTTTAGGTCGAAACTTAACTGTAGCTTATACTTCTTTAAATGGTCTTGGATATGAAGATGGATTTGTGATTTCCGAAAGATTAGTAACAGAGGATATATTTACTTCCATTACAATGGAAGAATTTGTCACTGACCTTGTTGATACTAAACTTGGTCCGGAAGAATTAACTCGTGATATTCCCAACGTCAGGGAGGAAGTCTTAGCTAATCTTGATAAAGATGGTTTAATTATTATCGGCACTGAAGTTCAAGGAGGAGATATTTTGGTTGGTAAAGTAGCACCAAAAGGCGAAAAAGAATTGACAGCTGAAGAAAGGTTGTTAAGAGCAATTTTTGGAGAAAAGGCTAAAGATGTTAAGGATAATTCTTTGCGAATGCCTTATGGTAAAAGAGGATATGTGGTTAATATTGAAATTATCGATAGTAAAAAAGATCCCAATGAACTAGAACCAAGCGTCCTTAAAAGAATTATTGTCAATACTGCTCAATTAAGAAAAATAGCTGTTGGTGATAAGTTAGCCGGTCGACATGGAAATAAAGGCGTTATTTCTAAAATATTACCAGTTTGGGAAATGCCATATCTTTCTGATGGCACCCCAGTTGATGTAATTATCTCCCCTCTTTCTATCCTTTCCCGAATGAACTTAGGCCAACTTTTTGAAACTTTAATGGGAATAATTGCCAGCAAAAACAATCTAAATATTTCTGTTCCAGTCTTTGAAAAGGTTAAGGAAGAATTTATTATCAACAATCTTAAAAATCTTGGTTTACCAATCGATGGCAAAGTAACTCTTTATGATGGGCAAACAGGTTTACCTTATGAAAAACCAGTGTTAGTCGGGAAAGGTTATATTATGAAACTTATCCATATGGTTGAAGACAAATTTCATGCCCGCTCTGTTGGACCATATTCCCTTGTTACTCAACAACCTTTAGGAGGAAAATCTCAACTAGGAGGACAGCGATTTGGAGAGATGGAAGTTTGGGCTCTTGAAGCTCATCGTGTTCCCTACACATTGCAGGAAATGTTAACAATTAAAAGTGATGATGTCCGGGGAAGAACTAAAGCTTTTGAGTCAATTATTAAAGGAGCCGATATTCCTCAATCCAGCGTTCCTGAGTCATTCCATGTATTGGTTAAAGAATTAAATGCCTTAGGTTTAGCAATTGATTATATTAAATAAATTAAAAATTAAAATTAATTTTTTATGGAGGATTTTAAATTAGTCGATTTTTCCGGACTAAAAATCAGTTTAGCTTCTCCTGAGGCTATTATTTCTTGGTCAAATGGAGAGGTGACTAAACCAGAAACAATTAATTATCGAACATTTAGGGCAGAAAAAGATGGTCTTTTTGACGAAAAAATCTTTGGCCCAACTAAAGATTATGAGTGTTATTGTGGAAAATATAAAAGAATTCGCTATAAAGGAATTATCTGTGACCGCTGTGGAGTAGAAGTAACCACTTCAGCTGTTAGGCGGGAGCGAATGGGTCATATTAAACTAGCAACCCCAATTGCCCATATTTGGTATTTTAAAAACCCCTCCTCTGTTTTATCAATAATTCTTGATATTCCTTCTCAATCGCTTGAACGAATAATTTATTATGCCCTATATCTTGTCACAAGTGTCAATCAAGAGAAACAAAAAAAAGCCGCCGAAAAACTTCAAGAAATCAAAAAACAAGAGTTAAAACAACTGGAAAACCTCCATAATCAAAAAAAAGAAAATTTAGAAAATGAGTTCAAAAAACAAAAAGAGGAATTAATGAAAAAAATTACCGACAGAGAACAGAAAGAAATTGCCCTGCAAGAGTTAGATTTTAAAAAACGAGAACAAATAAAATTTTTATCAGATCAATTTGTTGATGATCAGTCAAAAAAAACAGCTTTTTTTGATAGGTTAATTAAAATAGTAAAATCTCTTGATACCGGCAATACGATAGAAGAAGATGATTATATCTTTCTTAAAGAAAAAGAACTAAAGGATTTTCTCACAGTGGGAACGGGAGCAGAAATTATCTATGAAATTCTTTCAAACTACGATATTAATAAAGAATATATTAAAACCCTCAAAATTTTAAATGAATCTCATGGAGAAAAAAGAAATAAAATTCTAAAAAAATTACGTCTTCTTGAAGCATTTATTAAAGCCAACATATCACCAAAGTGGATGATTTTAACAGTTTTACCAGTTATTCCTCCTGATCTTCGCCCAGTTGTGCAACTGCCGGGAGGAAAATTTGCCACATCCGATCTTAATGATTTTTACCGAAGAGTGATTAACAGAAATAATCGATTAAAACAATTAATTGATTTAGGTGCACCAGAAATAATTCTTCGCAATGAAAAACGAATGCTGCAAGAAGCCGTTGATTCCTTAATTGATCTGTCTAAATCACGGAGTCGCTCGCGAGCCCAAGGTGGCGGAGCTAAAATACAAAAATCACTCTCTGATATTTTAAGAGGTAAACAAGGACGATTCCGACAAAATCTTCTTGGGAAAAGGGTTGACTATTCAGGCCGATCTACAATTATTGTTGGTCCTGACCTTTCGATTAATCAATGCGGCATCCCGAAAGAGATGGCTCTTGAACTTTTTAAACCTTTTCTCCTTCATGAAATAATCGTCCGTGGACTAGCCCCCAATATTAAAAGCGCAAAAAATTTCTTAGAAAAAAAAGAACCTATTGTTTACAGTATTTTAGAGGAAATTACAAAAGATCATCCCGTGCTTTTAAACCGAGCCCCAACCCTTCATAAATTGTCTATTTTAGGTTTTTACCCGGTATTAACAGATTCCTATGCTATAAAACTTCATCCAACGGTTTGTGCTGGTTATAATGCTGATTTTGATGGTGATGCAATGGGTGTTTTTGTCCCTTTATCCAAAAAAGCAATTGAGGAGGTTAAAAGTAGAATGCTCCCCTATCACAACCTTCTTAAACCGGCTGATGGGACACCTATCGTTTTACCCAACAAAGAAATGGCTTTAGGTTGTTACTATCTGACAACTGTCGATTATAATTTAGCTAAAAAACCAGATGTGGAATTAAAATTCTTTTCCACTCAAGAGGAAGCTTTAAATTTTTATCATCTAGGAAAAATTGCCCTAAGAGAGCCTATTTTTGTTTCTGTCAACGGAAAAATTTTAAAGACCACCGTTGGAAGAATTATTTTTAACCAAGCTCTGCCCAACGAACTTCGTTTTATTAACCAAGAAATAAAAGCTGCTGATATAAAAAATTTAGTTGTCAAAGCAATGAAATTGTTTGAAAATGAAAAAGTTGGTGAATTAATCGATAGATTAAAAGATGTTGGTTTTTGGGGAGCCACCATCTCTGGTGGTCTTTCTGTTTCTGTCTTTGATTGCAAAATCATCGATGAAAAAGAGCAGATTATTAAACAGACAGAAAAAGAAGTCGAAAAAATTGAAAAAAACTATATGGAAGGACTGTTAACCCTCGAGGAAAAAAAACGTTACTCCAATAAACTTTGGATTGGGGCAACCGAAAAACTTGCCGATAAAACTTGGGCGGCGTTGGAAGAGGAAAATCCGGTAAAGATTATTATTAAATCAGGTGGAGCTCGAGCTTCAAGAGAACAATTAAAACAACTTTCCGCAATTAAGGGTCTGGTTGTTGATCCTTTAGGTAAAATTATCGATGTTCCTACTAAATCTAATTATCGTGAAGGGCTATCGATATTTGAATATGTAATCTCTGCCAGAGGCGCTCGTAAAGGTCTAACTGACTCAGCTTTAAAAACCGCCGATGCCGGTTATCTCACTCGCCGCCTAGTGGATGTTGCTCATGATATGATTGTCAGAGAAGAGGACTGTGGTACAAATAATGGGTTGACGATTAGCAACGATGGTGAACGAGGAGATAAATTTAAAGAAAGAATTAAGGGAAGATTTGAGGTTGGGACAAACCAACTGATCGATGAAGAAAAACTGGCAGAAATTGAAAAGAAAGGTATCAAAACCATAAAAGTGCGCTCGCCTTTATATTGCCAATCTAAATACGGAATTTGTCAAAAATGTTACGGGATTGATCTTTCAACCAATAGATTAGTCGAAATTGGTGTACCAGTTGGGGTAATTGCCGCTCAATCAATTGGCGAACCAGGCACTCAATTGACAATGAGAGTTCGTCATTTTGGCGGAATAGTTATCTCCGATGTTACTCAAGGTCTTCCTCGGGTGGAGGAGCTTTTTGAAACTCGAACTCCAAAAATTGTCTCCCCTATCAGCGAAATTAGCGGTCGGGTTTCAATCCAAGAAGATACACAAAAAGAGGTATATTTAGTAAAAATAACCTCCACCGATAAAGGAAACTCTATCAAAGAGCAAGAATTTACTATCCCAACATCTCAAAAATTAAAAGTAAAAGATGGTGATTTAGTAGCAGCGGGCACCCCCCTTTCGGAAGGATACCTTGATATCCATGATGTTCTTGCTATTAAAGGATTATCGGCTGCTCAAATTTATCTTTTAAACGAAATTCAAAAAGTTTATGAATCGCAAGGAATCACCATTCATGATAAACATTTTGAAGTAATTATCAGAAAAATGAGTGATAAGGTAATTATCGAAGATGAAGGAGATACTTCCTTTATTAAAGATGAAGTTGTTTCTAAAATCCGTTTTGAAGAGGAAAACAAAAAAGTCTTAGCTAAAGGACAAAAACCAGCCACTGGCAAAATTTCAATTTTAGGAATAACTAGAGCAGCAATTTATACGGACTCTTGGCTTTCAGCCGCATCCTTTGAACAAACAACCAATGTTTTAGCTGGCGCTGCTATAAAAGGTCAAATAGATTACTTGTTAGGACTTAAAGAAAATGTTATAATTGGAAGATTAATTCCGGTTACTGAGGAACTTATTAAAAAATATTATGGTAATTTCTTAAGCAAATATGTCAACAATCAATCAACTGGTGAAAAAAGGGAGAAAAAAACGGTCTAAAAAATCAAGAGCAGCTGCTTTGAAAGTTGCTTTTAATGCCATAAAAAGAAAATATGTAAAACTTGAAAGCCCTCAAAAAAGAGGTGTTTGCACGGTTGTAAGGACAATGACACCAAAAAAACCTAATTCTGCTTTAAGAAAAGTTGCTCGTGTTAGACTTTCCAACAAAATGGAAGTAACGGCTTATATTCAAGGAATTGGCCATAATTTAGCTGAACATTCTATTGTTCTTGTTAGAGGAGGAAGAGTAAAAGATTTACCCGGTGTTAAATATCATATTGTCAGAGGAAAATTTGATGCTGCCGGAGTGGTTGGCAGAAAAACCTCCAGATCAAAATATGGAACAAAATTTGCTCAAGCAAAGTCAGCATAAATTAAAATCCGAAATCCGAAACTAAACAATGCGCCTTAGGCAGGCAAAAAAATTCAATGACAAAAACTTTTTAATTGGGAAAATGCGAGCTTGCCTGCCCTAAGACGAATTTATTCTGGTTTAATGTTTTGGATTTTGTTATTGGAATTTAGAATTTTTAGACTATGCCCAGACATTATTATAAAAAAAGAGTTGTCAAGCCAGATCCAATTTACAACAGCTTTGAAGTGGCAAAACTTATCAATTATGTAATGGTTGACGGAAAAAAATCTGTCGCTCAAAAAATTGTTTACAGCGTTTTGGAGAGATTTAAGAAAGAATCAAAAGATCCTCTTCAAATTCTCCATCAGGCAATTACCAACGTTGCCCCTAACTTTGAGGTTAGACCGCGGCGGCTGGGGGGTGCTTCTTATCTTGTCCCAACTGAAGTCCCTCGCCAACGAAAATTATTTTTAAGCCTCAATTGGATTATTGATGCTGCCAAAAAACGCCCTAATAAACAATATCATACATTTGAAGAAAAATTATATTATGAGCTTTCAGATGCCTCAAAAAATCAAGGAGAGGCGGTGGCAAAAAGGCAACAAACGGAAAAATTAGCCGAAGCAAATAAAGCTTTTGCCCATCTTAAATGGTAATCTAAGCTAAT
>JBKBJJ010000001.1:24994-30284 GCA_046293855.1 Microgenomates group bacterium
TTAAGTTTTCTAAATCACCTATGGCACAACAATCAATTATCACCAAAAACCGTCTTGTACCACTTGATAAAATCCGCAATGTGGGGATTATCGCTCATATTGACTCCGGAAAAACAACAACAACTGAACGATTTTTATTTTATACCGGTCGCACTTACAAAATTGGCGATATTGATGAGGGAACAACTCAAATGGACTGGATGCCTCAAGAAAAAGAACGAGGTATCACCATTGTTTCAGCAGCAACAACAACTTTTTGGCGAGGGGTGAGGATTAATATTATTGACACTCCTGGTCACGTTGATTTCACCGCTGAGGTAGAACGATCTCTTAGGGTTTTAGATGGCGGGGTGGTAATTTTTGATGCTGAGGAGGGAGTTCAAAGCCAATCAGAGACAGTCTGGCGCCAAGCTGATAAATATAAAGTTCCCCGAATTTGTTTTATTAATAAAATGGACAAACTAGGAGCGGATTTTGAAGGAACAGTTAAAGAAATTGAGGAAAGATTAGGAGCTAAACCAGCAGTTATGACTTATCCCATCGGCAAAGAACAAGATTTTGTCGGCGTTGTTGACCTTTTAAGTTTAAAATCTCTTATCTGGGATCAAGATCCTCAAGGAGAAAAATACAGTATTAAAGAGGAGCCTCCTGACGATTTAAAAGAAAAAGTTCAAAAATGGCGAGCAAAATTAATTGAACAAATCGCTGAAACTGATGATGCTCTTCTTCACAAATATCTTGAAAACCAACCGCTGACAATTGAGGAATTAAAAAAAGCTTTAAGAAAAGCCGTTATTTCCTATAAATTAATTCCTGTTTTTTGTGGCTCCTCCCTTCGAAACAAAGGAGTCCAGCCTGTTCTTGATGCTATTGTTGATTATCTACCATCGCCAATTGATCTTCAACAAATAAAAGGAGTTAATCCAAAAACCGGCCAAGAGGAGGCAAGAAGGCTTGTTAATGAGGAAAAATTTACCGCTTTAGCTTTCAAAATTCAACTTGATCCCCATGTTGGGAAATTAACCTATACTCGAATTTATTCTGGCACTCTCTCTTCTGGTTCTTATGTTTACAATGTTAATCGGGAGAAACAAGAAAGAGTCAGTCGAATTCTTCTGATGCATGCTAATCAAAGGGAGGAAATTGATAAAGCTTTTGCCGGAGAAATTGTTGCTTTGGTAGGACCCAAAGACACAAAAACCGGCAATACTTTAGCAGATCAGCAAAATCCTATTCTTCTTGAAAAAATCTCCTTTCCAGAACCAGTTATCTCTTTGGCAATTGAACCAAAAACCAGAGCCGATCAGGAAAAATTATCATATACACTTCAGCGCTTATCGGAGGAGGACCCAACATTTAAAGTAAAAATTAATCATGAAACCGGTCAAACAATTATGTCGGGAATGGGGGAACTGCATCTTGAAGTTTTAGTTGATCGAATGAGACGGGAAATGGGAATGAATGTTAATGTGGGAAAACCGCAAGTGGCTTACAAAGAAACAATTACTAAATCAGCTGATGCGGAAGGAAAATATATCAGACAAACCGGCGGTCACGGCCAATATGGTCACTGTCTTATCAAAATTGAGCCTTTACCACGAGGTGAAGGATTTAAATTTGTCAACAAAATCAAAGGAGGCGTTATTCCTTCTGAATTTATCCCCTCAGTTGAGAAAGGAGTATTGGAGGCGATGGAAAAAGGGATTCTTTTGGGCTATCCATTAACCGATATTCAAGTGACTTTATACGATGGAAGCTACCACGAGGTTGACTCCTCTGATATTGCTTTCAAAATTGCTGGTTCAATGGCCCTTCAAGAAGCAGCAAAAAAAGCTGGGTTAACTTTGCTTGAACCAATTATGAAACTTGAAGTGACTGTGCCGGAGGAGTTTATGGGAGTTGTCATTGGCGACATTTCCTCAAAAAGAGGGAAAATACTAGGAACAGAAAAAAGAGCAAAAGCGGTTGTTATTAAAGCCTATACTCCCTTAGCTGAACTCTCCGGCTATGCCACTGTCCTTCGCTCCTTAACGGAAGGCCGTGGTTTTTTCTACATGGAGCCTTCCCACTACGAGGAAGTACCTCAAAATATCATTCAGGCGATGTTAAATAAATAAAATCAACAGGAAGCTGTTGGTTAAGTAGATTTCCCCTCTTTTAATTTCACAACGCTGGCAATTTGGGAGTTGGGTATAAAGATTAAGTTATCTTTTTCATCTTTCAAAACCGTCATTCGCATTGTCATTTTATAAACTTCTCCCTCAAAATTACCAATTTTTACCTTATCGCCAACATTAAACTGATTTTCAATTAAAATAAAAAATCCAGAGATTAAATCTTTAATCAAAGTCTGAGCTCCAAATGATATCGCCAATCCTAAAATCCCTGCCCCGGTTAAAATGGGGGTGATATTAACACCCCAATAAGAAAGAATAATTAAAAAGACAGTAATAAACAGTACCCCATCTAAAATGCTTTTGATAAAAGAACGTAAGGTTTTAGTCCTCATTAAAATTCGTCCCTCACTAATTTTAAGCAACCTATCAACACTTCTTTTAAGAAATCCTGATAAGATAATATAAAAAATCAGGATAATTAATGAAAATATTATTCGATAAAAAACTCCCTCCGGCTGATTATTCAACATAAAAAATATTATATCGTCAATTGTGTCATTTTTACAATTATTAAATAATATCTTCTCATCTCCTTTTACTTTTTAATTTACTTTTTAAGATTGGCAAAAATAATAGAAAAATTTAATTTTTTTATTAAATTTCTATTAAATTTTATTTAAAATTTAAAAATATTCTTAAATTAATCTAACTCTTATTTAATTATTTAATGCGATCGCAACTTTTTTTTAAATATAAAATTTTTATTTTTACACCTGTCAGGTGATATAGGTTTACACCTGAAGTTTTTTTAATATCAACTGATTTTTTAAATCAAATACCATTTAAAAAAACTGATATTTTTTTAATAATTCCTCTTGACAAGTGAACGAATGTTTACTATTATTGTCAATATATGAAAGACCGATTATCAATTCTTAAAAAATTTTATCGAAAGTTCAAACGTCTTCCCTCCTACTCTGAAATGCTCAAACTTTTTGATTTTTCCTCAAAAAATGCTGTTTTTAAAGTTGTCAAAAATTTAATTGAAGCAGGTTTTTTGAAAAAAGAAAATAATAAGCTTGCCCCCACATCAAAATTTTTTGCTCTTCCTCTTTTGGGTAATATCAAAGCCGGTTTTCCGATTTTGGCTGAGGAGGATAGAGAATATTTGACTTTAGATGAGTATCTTATTGAAGACCCCAATTCCTCATTTCTTTTGAAAGTAAGCGGCGACTCTCTTTCTGGGGTTGGTATTTTCGATGGCGATATTGTTATCATTGAGCGAAAAAAAGAAGCTAATCCTGGCGATATTGTCTTGGCACAAATTGATCAAGAATGGACCTTAAAGATATTTAGAAAAGACAGAAGCCGCCGTTTAGTTTATCTTGAAGCAGCCAACCCCAAATACCCACCTTTTCACCCCCGCAGGGAGTTGCAGATCTTCGGCGTTGTTAGGGCAGTAATAAGAAAGTTTAATTGAAGATGGGTTAGAGAGATAAAAACCCATCTTCATCCTGAGCCATCTTCTATTTTGATTAGTTGCCAAGGATCTTTATAGTAAAATATAGGGAAAGGAGGTGTGCCAGAGCGGTTGATTGGGCTGGTCTCGAAAACCAGTATCCGCCGGAAGGCGGATCAGAGGTTCGAATCCTCTCACCTCCGCAATTTTATCCATCCTACAACTTTATCACTGTCTTTGGTACTTCAGCCAGCTCTAAAACTTCAATTTCTGTCGTGGTAACAATTGTTTGATATTTCTTGACTAAATTCAACACTATTTTTTTATGATAAAAATCAAGCTCAGAAAAAATATCATCTAAAAGAATTATTGGTCTTTTTTTTATCTTCTGCTGGCAATAGTTTATTTCATTAACCTTAAGCCAAAAAAGGGCCATCCGTTGTTCACTGCGCGAACCATAGATATGAATATCTTTCTCAAAATCGCTAATAAGGGAAATTTTAAAGTCATCTCTTTGAGGGCCAATTAAAGTTTTTCGCCACTTTCTCTCTTCATTAAAAACCTCTTTTAATCTTTCTCGAGTAAATTCATTTTTTAAATATTTGATTGAAAAATTTTTGTTATTAAGTTTATTATGATAATTTAAAAAATTTAAATACTGCCCTCTTTTTATCGTTAAGTATTGACCTTGTTGAATAAGATAATCATCCCAAAATTTAAGTTCTTCTTTCAGTTTCTCCTCATTATTTTCTTTTTCCAAAATTTTATTTCTTCGACGCAGGGCATTTTCGTAATTAACTAAATGATTCTTATATTCAAAATCGTATTGTCCAAGCAGTTTATCAAAATAATTTCGACGGGCTTGTGGCGAGCCAGTAATTATCTCTATCTGCTCCGGTGAAAAAAGGACTGTTTTGGGAAGATCTTTGCTGTATTGAAAAAACTTTTTTTTAACCTTATTAAAATAAAATTTCTTCTCCACCCCCGTCTCTTTTTTCTCCAAAACAATCTTGAAATCAAAAACACTAGTTTCTTCGCCAAAAACTCCCTCAACCCAACCTTTATCTTTACCCAATAATATTAACTCCACTTCTTTTTCTTCTCTAAAACCCCATCCGTTAATCAAAAAATATATTCCCTCCAAAAGATTAGTCTTTCCTCTGGCGTTTTCTCCAACAATAACAGTTAAAAATGGATTAAAATTAAAAGAAGCGTCTTTAAAATTGCGAAAATTATAGAAATTAATTTTTTTTAATATCATAGGTGATTTATTTTATAAATGATATAATATTTTTATGTCGAAAAAATCGCTTACTTTTAAACGGGTTCTTCTTAAACTTAGTGGTGAAATTTTTGGCAGCGAAAAGAAACCTATCGATTTTGAAAAAGTTAAAAAAGTCTCCTTTGTTATTAAAAAAGTCTTTGAAGAAATAAAAATTCAGTTGGCAGTGGTTGTTGGCGCTGGTAATATTATAAGAGGAAGAGAAGTGGAGGGAACAGAAATTGATCATGCAGTGGCTGACTCAATGGGAATGCTTGCCACCGTAATTAACTCTTTAGCTCTTCAGGAAGGATTGGAGAATTTAGGGTTGACCACAAGAGTCCTTTCTGCTATCTCTATGCCCCAAGTTTGTGAATTGTATATCCGAAGAAGAGCCATCCGCCATATGGAAAAAGGAAGGATAGTAATTTTAGCTGGGGGAACCGGCAATCC
>JBKBJJ010000020.1:0-5941 GCA_046293855.1 Microgenomates group bacterium
AGCGACCAGTGACTCTTACTTCTTTTTCTGGGAAAACAATCGCCTTACCATTTTTTGTTACTAAAATAACATTTTTTTTACCATCAGTTAATTTTACCCACAAAAGCTCATCTTTTTTTTCCAGCCTGATAGCAATAATTCCGTTAGTTCGAATATTGGCATATTCTTTAAAGGGAGTTTTTTTGATTATCCCAAGTTTTGTTGACATTAAAACAAAAAATTGTTGGTTCTCAGTAATCAGTTGTTTATCATAAGTTAAAATAGAGGTAACTTTTTCCTCTGGATGAAGATTGATTAAATTGACAATTGCTTTTCCTTTTGATATTCTTGACCCTTGGGGAATTTCCCAGACACGGGTTTGAAATACTCTTCCCTGATTAGTAAAAAACAGCATATAATCATGAGTCATCGCTGTAGTTATATAATAAACATTGTCACTTTCTTTTGTTTCAATACCAGAAACACCCTTTCCACCTCGATTTTGGACCCTGAAGGTTTCCCGAGGCACTTGTTTGATATAACCTTCTTTAGTTAAAACAATAATTACTTCTTTATTCTCTATTAACTGTTCATCGGTGATCTCTCCCGGTTTGGTTTTGACAATCTGGGTTTTTCTTTCATCGCCATATTTTTGCTTAAGATAGAGAAGTTCGCTTTTAATAACGGCAAGAATTTTCATTACATCTTTGAGTAAACCTTCAAGGTAGCTTATTGTTTCTTTTAACATCGCCAACTCATCCTCAATTTTTTCTCGTTCCAACCCTGTCAGTTTTTTCAATTGCATATCCAAAATCGCCTGGGCCTGAATTTCCGTTAAATTAAATTTTTTTACTAATTGTTGTTTAGCAGTTGGCTCATCTTTTGATTTTTTTATCGTTTCAATCACCTCATCAATTGAGTCAAGAGCGATTAGATAACCTTCTAAGATATGAGCACGGTTTTTAGCTTGAGTTAGCTCATATTGAGAGCGCTTGGTAACAATTTCTACTCGATGTTTAAGATAGATTTCTAAGATGGATTTAAGAGAAAGAGTTTGAGGAACGCCGTCAACCAGGGCGACCATATTGACGGGAAAAGAAGTTTGCAGTTCAGTATACTTGAAAAGATTATTGAGGACTTTTTTATAGGAGGCATCACGTTTGAGTTCAATAACGATCCTTAACCCTTCTCGGTCGGATTCATCGCGCAAATCAGAAATTCCCACTATTTTTTTCTCAGTAACCAATTTGGCAATTTTTTCAACCAGCAATGCCTTATTTACCTGGTATGGAATTTCTTTGATAACAATTGCCGTTTTCCCTTTGCCTAAATCTTCATCTTCAACTTTTGCCCGCACAAGAATTGAGCCGCGACCTGAAGCATAAGCTTGTTTAATATCACTCGCACCGTAAATAATTGCCCCGGTTGGGAAGTCGGGACCTTTGATAAATTGGAGAAGATCATCGAGGGAAACATCAAAAATTAAATTCGAAGCACGAATAGCGAAATTCGAAACGTTTGAAAAATTGGAATTTGGAAAATTTGAGTCTGCTTGCCCTGAGGCGAATTTATTCTCGTTTAGGATTTCTGATTTCTGATTTCTGATTTCGGCTTTAGCATTGTCTATCATTAAGCATAGAGCATCAACAATTTCTGAAAGATTATGAGGAGGAATTTTCGTTGCCATCCCCACAGCAATCCCTTCAGCTCCCATAAGAAGAAGATTTGGTAACTTTGCAGGGAGATATATTGGTTCTTTTAAGCTGCCATCAAAATTATCAACGAATGGGACAGTTTCTTTTTCAATATCAGCAAGAAGTTCTTCGGCAATTTTTGCTAACTTTACTTCAGTGTAACGCATGGCCGCCGGCGGATCACCATCGATTGAACCAAAATTTCCTTGACCTTTGATTAAGGGATAACGCATAGAAAAATCTTGAGCCATTCGAGATAAAGCCTCATAAACTGGAGCATCACCATGAGGATGGAATTTTCCCAACACCTCTCCGACAACTTTGGCGCTTTTGGAAAAACGAGCTGAGGCATTTAAACCCATCCGATGCATTGCGTAAAGAATTCTTCGATGTACAGGTTTGAGACCATCGCGACTGTCAGGAAGAGCCCGTGAGACGATAACGCTCATGGCGTAATCAAGATAGGAGCGTTTCATCTCGGCAGTTATCTCGGCAGATTGGATGTTCATAAGTTGTTTAACTTATTTAAGCGATTTAAGGATAAGTTCAAAAGCCTTTTCTTTACCCAAAAAATTTCTTGTTTTTACCCATTTGCCTGGTTCAAGTTCTTTATAATGTTCAAAAAAATGTTTGATCAAATTTTTAACTGCAGCTGGTAATTGTGCTACATCTTCTATATTTTCATAAAAAGGATCAACTTTTTTTAACGGTAATGATAAAATTTTTTGATCAATTCCCGCTTCATCCTCCATTTCCAGCATTCCAATCGGTCTTGCCGGAATCACTGTTCCTGGTGAAACTGGGTGGGTGGAGATAACTAAAACATCAACCGGATCTCCATCTTCGGCTTTAGTTTTCGGGATAAACCCATAATTGAAAGGATAAGCCATCGCTGTGTAGGTGAAACGATCGACAAAAATCACTCCCGATTGCTTGTCTAACTCATACTTTACCGAAGATCCTTGAGGGATTTCAATAAAAACATTGATTTCCTCCGGCGGATTTTTGCCAGCGGTAAGTTTTTTGATGTCCATATTATTTTATATAATTTTTATATAAACTGATAATAATTAATGATACCAAAGATAATTCTTACCAAAATCGTTACAAATCTAGGTTTGCCATTTTAGCATGGGTAATAATAAATTTTTTTCTAGGAGCCACTTCATCTCCCATCAACATTGAAAATACAAAATCAGCTTCTTGGGCGTCGGTAATTGTCACTTGTTTTAAAATCCGTTTTTGAGGATTCATTGTTGTTTCCCAAAGTTGCTCTGGGTTCATCTCGCCTAAACCTTTGTAACGCTGGATTACTATAGAGTTTAGTTTTGAAGTTATCGTCTGATTTGTATCTAAAGTTTTATTATGTGCGGATTGATTACGGATTAACGCGGAGATAATCTGATTTTTTTGCTCGTCAGAGTAGGCATAGTGAATATTTTTTCCTGATTGGATTTTATAGAGGGGCGGTTGAGCGATGTAAAGATGACCATGGGTTATAATATTGGGAAGGTGACGAAAGAAAAAGGTTAAAAGTAAAGTTCTGATGTGTTCGCCATCAACGTCAGCATCGGTCATAATTATAATTTTATGATAACGAAGTTTGCTGTAATCAATACTCTCGCCAATTCCACAACCTAAAGCAACAACCAAATCTTTTAGTTCTTTAAATGATAAAACTTTATCAAGATAGGCTCTTTCGGTATTTAATATTTTGCCGCGAAGTGGCAAAATGGCCTGAATTTTTCTATCTCTTCCCTGTTTCGCCGAGCCTCCGGCCGAGTCTCCCTCAACAATAAAAAGTTCACTAAGACTGGGGTCTTTTTCTTGACAGTCAGCCAATTTTCCAGGAAGGCTAGCTCCTTCTAATGCTCCCTTTCTTAAAACTGCTTCTTTGGCTGCTTTGGCGGCTAGACGGGCTTTTTGGGCAAGAAGTACTTTGGAAAGAATTTCCTTGGCAGTTTTAGGATTTTCTTCAAAATAAGTTTCTAAAAACTCAAAAACTGTTTGCTGGACTATCGTCTGTACTTCTGAATTGCCTAATTTTGTTTTTGTTTGACCTTCAAATTGAAGATTGGCGGAGGGCATTTTGACATAGACAACAGCCGTCAAGCCTTCTTTTACATCCTCCCCTGTAAATGTTTCTTCACCGTTTTTTCCTCCCAACTCTTTTTTAGCATAATTATTTATTGCCTTAGTGAGGGCAGTTCTGAAACCGGTAAGATGTGTCCCTCCTTCGGGAGTGGCGATGACATTAACAAAGGTATGGATATTTTCATTAATGGAGTCGTTATACTGAATAGCTACTTCAATTTCTTTGTCATTTAATTGTTTTTTAATGTATATTGGTTCATGAAGAGCTTTTTTACCCCGGTTGAGATCTTTGATCAAAGAAACAATGCCGCCATCAAAAAAATAAGCAAAGCGTTCACCAGTTTTATGATTGAAGATTTTAAAATAAAGGTTGCTTATAAGATAAGCTCGTTCTTTAATTTGTTTTTCAAAAATATGGAAATTAAGTTCAGTTGTTTCTTTAAAAATTTCCGGATCAGGTAAAAAAGAAACCGCCGTTCCTTGGGAAAAGGGAAAGTTAACAATTGATTTTTCCACCTCTTTAACCGGATAGATGGGAACGCCTTTTTTATATTCTTGCCGGTATAATTTACCATCTCTTTTTACCTCAACGATAAAATGGGATGATAAGGCGTTAACCACTGATGCTCCCACGCCATGAAGACCGCCGGAGACTTTATAGGCACCCACGGTGAATTTTCCTCCCGCGTGAAGTTTTGTCATCACAATTTCCAAAGCGGAAGTATTGTATTTGGGAATTTTATCAACGGGAATACCTCGACCGTCGTCAAAGACAGTTAAATATCCGTCTGAATTAATTTCTATTTGGACATGACGACAAAAACCAGCTAGTGCTTCATCAATGGCATTATCGATAATTTCATTAAGACAATGGTTGACTCCGGCTTGAGAGGTAGTACCGATATACATCGCCGGCCTTTTACGAACCGGCTCAAGACCCTCCAAAACGACGATTGATTGAGCATCGTAGGAAGATTGTTTATTCTTTGGCTTCATATTAAAATTATACTAAAGATGATAGGTAATGGGATCCTTCGCTAACGCTCAGGATGGATTTGAAATATCATTTCAAGTCAACCTTTCCTCCAGCCGCTTCTATTTTTTTCTTAGCTTCCTCAGCTGTTTCTTTCTTAACATCGGTTAATAATTCTTTTGGTGCTGACTCAACCAGCTTTTTGGCATCCATAAGGCCTAAATTAGGTAGAATTTCTCGAACGGCCTTAATTACTGCCAACTTATTTTCGCCGGCGGTGGTTAGCACTACCGTAAAGGTAGTTTTTTCCTCTTCTTTACTAGTTGGTGCTTGCTGAGAAGCAGTGGCTGATGGGGTTGCTGCCATCATTGTCATGGGGGCAACTCCAAATTTTTCTTCCAAATATTTTGCTAATTGAGACATTTCCCCCACTGTTAACTCCTCAATTTCTTTGGCGATTTTTTCTAATTTTTCGGGAAGTTTATTTTCGCTCATTAATTTCACCTCCTTTTTAATAAATCTTAACTCTTAAATTTCTAAGATTATAAATTTATAAATTATAAACTTTAAATTTTAGACAAAAATTTTATCTTTTTGTCGTGTTTTTTAAGATATAAATTAATTTATAAGCATTTAATTTCGCCACAAAAATAAATCGTTGCATCGGATTTTTTAAGCTACCGATGATATTTCCTAATAATTGATCTCGGCTTGGTAGTTGAGCAATAGCCAGTAATTGGTCATTATTGTAAATTTGACCATCAATAATTCCTGATTTAAAAATTAAGGTTTTTTCTTGCTGAATAAAATCATATAAAACCTTTAAACCTTTACTCCAGTCGTTGGTAAAAGTTAACAAAGCGGAAGGATTTTTAAGAGGTAAAAATTTTTTCTTAAATTCAACAAAGAAAGAATAAGTTGGTAAAAGTTTATTAACTGCTTTTTCAAAGAGTGTATTTTTAATGACTTTTAACTTAGCTTTATAAGGAGAAAGTTTTTTTCTTAACTCCTCTAAAGTTTGATGAGGAGTTTTATTAAAGCTTATTAATACAAAATTAGGAGACTGTTTTAGTAAATCAGTTAATATTTTAACTTGATTTAGTTTTTTTTGATTTACCATAATTTAAACCTTATCCTGCTTTTTTGGCAGGAATTTCGCCGGGATTTATTTGGAATACCCGGGTCTTAGGTGGCAAAATTG
>JBKBJJ010000020.1:6039-9015 GCA_046293855.1 Microgenomates group bacterium
GCAAAAGCTACAATTTATTATATCAAATCTCACTTAAAAGTTCACGTAATGTTTTTGGCCTTTTTTGTTCTTTTTCTGTTTTTTTATGTTTTTTTTGATTTAATTTAGAAAGTGACTGATATTTTTTTGCTAATTCTTGCTTTTTAATAAAAGTATCAACTCGTCCTTTTGTGTCAACAAAACGATGCTCACCGGTGTAAAAAGGGTGACATTTGTAACAGACCTCCACAAATATTGACGACTTGGTTGAGCCGGTAGTAAAAGTGTTTCCACAAGCACAGGTGACAGTGGCATTATTGTAGTATGTTGGGTGAATGTTTTTTTTCATAAAAGAATTATATTATAACAGTTACAAAGATTATATCAAGTGTTACTCTCGAGCAAACATAACCTTATCCCATTTTCCTTCCTCGATTATTTCTTGCAGATTATAAAAGCTTTTTCCGGTTTTGTGATCAGTTAATCGATTTTGAGGAAAATTATAGGTGCGGATTTTCTCTGCCCGCTCGCCTGTACCCACATTTTTAACATAGGAAAAAAGGACTCCTTTCTTTTTTTCTTCCTCCAATTGGTAAAGTTTACTCAAAAGAAGATCTAAGGCAATTCTTCTGTTGGCTTCTTGATAACGCTCTCGACTGGCGGTGACAGTGATGCCAGTTGGTTTGTGGGTTAATCTGACAGCAGTTGAGACCTTGTTAACATTTTGACCACCATGGCCACCACTTCGGAAAAATTGCCACTCTAAATCGGTAGGATTAATCCGTATATCTGATTTGATAATTTGAGGTAAAACAACAATAACCGCAGTTGAGGTATGGATTCTTCCTCTTCGCTCAGTTTTTGGTATCCGCTGGACTCGGTGAACGCCAGTTTCATTTTTGAAAAGATTAAAGGCTCCTTCACCTGAAATTTTGACAAGATTATCATCAAGATAGACAAATTTAAATCCTTTTTTTTGGGCGAAGCGTATATAGGATAGTAATAACTCTTTCATCCAGATTTTTGCTTCCTCTCCGCCCACTCCTGGCAGACCCTCGATAATCGCTGTATTGGGATTTATAATCATAGGCTATTTTAAGCGTCAATTTGAGATTTTCATGGATTTTTTAGCGGAAGTTCACTGATATCTGTTTAAATCAGCTATCAAACGGCTTAAATCTTTTGAGTTATAATCTTTTTGTTCTCCTGTTTTCATATTTTTAATTTTTACCTTATTTTTTTTCATTTCTTCAGGTCCAACAATTAGGAAAAATGGAATGGATTTTTTATCAGCATATTTTAATTGTTTATCAAGTTTTGTTGCCTCGGGATAAATCATTGTTTTGATATTGGCAGCTCGAAGTTGGCTAGCTAATTTAATTAAAGTTGGAAGAGTTGGGGAGTCAAAAAAAGCAATTAAAACTTTAGTTGGTATTGGTTGAATATCAATTAGTTTTTGATCTTTAATTACTTCGATAATCCGCTCAATACCAAATGAACCGCCGGTGGCAGGAATTTTTTTGCCAACAAATTTGCCGATAACCTCATCATATCGGCCGCCACCGGCAATTGATCCCACTTTTCCATCAATAATTTCAAATTCAAAAATAGGACCGGTATAATAGGCTAAACCTCGGGCGATATAGGGAGCAAACTGGTAAAATTTATCTTCTACCTTAGCATATTTGAGAAATTTAAAAATTTCCTCCAGTTCTTTTAGACCCTCGGCTCCGATTGGGATGTTTTTTAATAATTCTTTATATTTCCTTAATAAATCTTCGTTGGTTCCTTGATAACTTATTACCTCAAGAATTTTTTTGCTAACAGATGGGGGAATTTTTCTTGTATCTTCAAGTTCTCTTTTCACTTTCTCTTTGCCAATTTTTGGCAGTTTATCAATACTTAAGCAAATAGGAATGAATTGGTTGTGAGAGGCGCCGGCAAGCTTTATTATCCCATTTAGAAATTTTCGATTGCTGATATTTACTTTGAATTTTTTAAAACCTAATTTTTTTAATGCTTCAATTCCCATCTGGATAAACTCGGCGTCGGCAAAAATAGAGTTTGTTCCGATGGTGTCGGCATCACATTGGGTAAATTCCCGGTAGCGGCCTTTTTGGGGTTTTTCTGCCCGCCAGACGGGTTGGATTTGATAACGCTTATAAGGAAAGGTGATTTTGTTAATATTTTCAGCCACGGCTCGGCACATTGAGATCATCACTTCGTATTTGAGCATCACATCCCGACCACCCTCATCTTTAAAACGGTAAAAAAGTTTACTTGCTTCCTCGCCTGATTCTTTGAGGAAAATATCACTGTATTCAAGAGCCGGAGTTTCCAACGGTTCATAACCATATTTTTCAAAGACCGATTTAAAGGTACCAATAACATATTCACGAATCGCTACATCTTGAGCAAAAAAATCACGAAAACCCTTAAGTTTTTGAGGGATTATTTTTTGGCTCATTTTTTAATTATAACAAAGATTATTTAATTCTTTTGTATACTTATTTTTTTCTCGATCGAGAAAAAAATAAGTATATTTAATTATTTTTAGATTGATTTAGAGACATCTTTTATTAGTGATTTTACTTGATACATTTTTTCTTTTAATTCTTTAGGAAGAAGTTTTTGAGGCAAAGAAGGAGTTAAAGAGAAAAGAGTTAATATTTCATTTTTTAAGAATTCCCAGAAACCTCGTCGATCATGGTAAATTTTCGGGATTTTATTAATTTTTAGATTACTAAGATATTCTAAAATTTTTTGATAGCGCAAAATTAATTTATCCAAATGGAATACTTTTGAAATCAATTCTTGAGTGTTTTTAGTTTCCAAAGATTTAGTTTTTAGAAAGACTACCTGATCGGCAAAATCGCTTTCTTTGATTATTTTTTTAATTTTCGCAGGAAGCGGATAAAAGCTTATCCAAACTGATTTTTGGAGTTGATAATAACCATATTCTTTTAATTTATAACGAAGAAAATCCCTTTTGTCTCG
>JBKBJJ010000021.1:0-8857 GCA_046293855.1 Microgenomates group bacterium
ATATAAAGGTAATTTATCACTCTTGCTCAAGCTCACAGTGACACCCTTTTTTGTCAAGGTTGTGGCGATAAATTTATCATCTTCATTTCGAGAAGGGTCATGGTGGGCCTGACGAACGACAACTGGCAGATTTTGAAATTCTTTCGCTCCCGGATTGGAAGTCCGGCAAAGGATGATAATTCCCTTATCAACCCTTTGCAAAAATGGTCCTATAGCCTCCTCGCCAAGGTAGGGATTAACGGTTGCCGCATCGGCTTTAAGATAATCAAAAATAAATTGAGCATATTCTTTATTTGTATTGCTAATATCCCCTATTTTCCCATCGACAATTACGGGAATTTCTTGATAATTTTTTTTCAAGTAATCGATTGTCAACTTTAGGCTTTTTAAACCTTTCAGTCCTATAGCCTGATAAAAGGCAATGTTCAACTTATATGAA
This sequence comes from Microgenomates group bacterium, assembly GCA_046293855.1. GTDB lineage: Bacteria > Patescibacteriota > Microgenomatia > UBA1406 > GWC2-37-13 > CALLVF01. The sequence continues at coordinate 440 of JBKBJJ010000021.1, forward strand.
CAAACTAAATCAAAAGTGGCATCAATAATATTTTTATTGAACAAAAATTGGTCGATATTTCGGCCATCCCGAACTTGTTTCGGGATCTCGTCAATATTAGAATCCAAACCAACACATACTAAAGAATTATTTTTATCAACAATTTTTTCCAGTTTTTCCAAAAACCTCATAAATTTTTAGGCTTTATTTTTAAAAAATTAACCGCTTCTTGATATTTTTTAAAAGTTATTTTTTTCTTTTCCAAAAGAACTGATAACCATTGTTTTAAGGTGAAAACTGAGTGAAGCCTGTATCCTTTTTTCTCCAAAAACTCCTTCCCACCTTGCTCTCGATCAAATAGAACAACGATGTCTTTGACTCTCACTCCCGCCGCCTTCAAAGGAGCAATCGCCTCAACTTTTGAGGCTCCTGTTGTGATCATATCATCGATTAAAACCACCACCTCCCCTTTTTTAACCTCTCCCTCAAACGCCTTTTTTGTCCCGTAATCTTTTACCTCTTTTCGAGTATAAATCCAGGGCTTTTCATTAAGAAAACTAATATAGGCAACAATGGGCAAAGCCGTATAAGGAACCGCCACCATCCGATCAAATCTTAATTTCTCCAAAGGCTGAAGATATACCCGCGCCACTTTTTTTAAAATTTTCGGATAGGAAACCAGGACTCGCAAATCAATATAAACTGGGGAAATAACTCCTGATTTTAATTTAAATGAGCCAAACTTAATGGCGCCAATTTCAAAAAGTTCAACAAATAAAGATTGAAAATTTTTCATATTAATTTTGATGGGCTAAACCAATTAAACTTTTAATCTCTTTGAAATTTTCTCTTTTTAAAAATTTTTTTATACCCTCAATAATCTGCTGATAAACTGCCCAACCTTTAAGATAAACAGCCGATCCCACCCCAACCAAAGTCGCCCCCGCCATCATCATCTCAACCGCATCCTGCCAGCTTGTTACTCCTCCCATACCGATAATGGGAATATTAACTGCTTGATAAATTTCATAAACACAGCGGATAGCAATCGGTTTTATCGCTGGGCCGGAAACTCCACCAACTTTTGCTCCCAACATTGGTTGCTTTTTTTTGATATCAATAACCATCGCTGGGGCAACGGTATTGATGGCTGAGATAGCATCAGCGCCACCTTCTTGGCACCATTTGGCAATCTCGCTGATATTTTCAACATTGGGTGAAAGTTTAGCAAAAACTGGCATTTTGCCAACAAGTCTTTTTACTGCCCTTACTGCCTCAAAACTGCTTTTTCCTTGATGGGAGATAATAATGTTGGTTTCATGTCTTAAGTTAGGACAAGAAAGATTTAACTCCAAAGCAAAGGGTTTTATCTCTAATATTTCCTCAGCCATAACGACAAACTCTTTAATACTGGTGGAAAAGATTGAAACAACTAATGGTGTTGTTGATTTTTTCATTAACTGACTTATCTGTTTTATTCCCTCCTTTAATCCCGGATTGGTCAAACCCACTGAATTTAAAAAACCGGATGAAAATTTAACAATCCGCGGTAAAGGATTACCTACCCGTGGCTTTAAAGTAATGGATTTTAAAACCACCAAACCTGCTCCAGCTCTGATGGCATTGATATGAGAAGGAATATCTGTGACAATGCCTGAAGGCAAAAATAAAGGGTTTTTTAATTTTTCGCCAAAAAAATTTATTGATAAATCCACTTTAATTTTTAGCTAAATTTGTTAAAACATCAACAGCCACTTCAATATCAGTGACCAAATATACACCGGTTGCCACTGCTCCTTTTCTTATCAATTTTCCATCGGTGAATTCGCTTCGGCTGAGAAAACTATTTTCTCGGCGGGGAATATTAATAATTAAATCAAAAACTTTTCGATTTAAAAGATCGGCGATATTGGGATTTTTGCCAATTTGGGAGATTTTGTAAACTAAGGCGGTTTTTATCCCTTGTTTTTTCAAAAAGAAATGAGTCTTTTCGGTGGCATAAAGAACAAAGTTAGGATTGGCGGCAATTTTTTTAATATAGGGAGCTAAAAATTTTTTATCCTTTATCTTTCCAATCGTCAACAAAATATGTTTTTTAGGCGGAGCCAACATTGACTGTTTTCCATAACGGGAAACATCCCAATCGCCAGTTTGCGAATTTAAAAGAAAAAACAAACTCACATGGCGAATATCTCTTTCTCCAAAAATATATTGAAGGATTCGTTCATTACCAATTCCATAACCAGCATGTGGAAGAGTAAGATTATTTTTGATAATGTTTAAGTACCAAGAAAAATCCTCATACCTTCCCCCTCGTTGAACATGGAGTTTAAACATGGTGGAGGTAATCAACCTTTCCTTCAATCTTTCAAAATCATGTTCTCTAACCGCCGAACCAGTTCCCTCCCCCGCATAAGGAAAAATCAGATCGGCTGATAAAACCACCCGTGGATCAGCCGAGGAAACCTTCATATTAAAAAATTTTATTTCTTTTGGATAACGGGTGATAAATACGGGAATTTCTTCGTTGTTTTTATTTAAATATTTGACAATTAATGCCTCATCTTCTGCTTTTAAATCATCGCCAAAGGCAATGTTTTTTTTGCCAATTTTATTAACAATCTCTATCGCCTCCTCATAAGGAACTTGGTAAAAATCTTTTTCCAGACTCTGATAAAGTCTGTCTACATCTCTTTGATAAATCTTCACTAATATCTTTTCATTATTTTTTAAAACTTCTTTAACCATTGCTTTTATTGTCGACTGAATATGAGAAAGAAGCGTGGCAAACATTTTTTCTTCATCATAATTTTCCCTTCTCATGCCGGCTAAACTACAATCAAATTCTTCCTCAGTTAAGCGAAATTGCCGTAAATGTCGCTCATCCTCTTCTTCTTCATCTCGACCGGAATGAATCACAGTATATACGCCATGATTTGACTGAAGAGCTTGTTCCAAAGCCAGTTGTCCTGTCTGGGTAAAAAAAAGAGGCAGGTCTAATCGATTATTTATCTTAAATAAAGTATCAACATTTTCACAGGCGCCGGTGATGCCAACGATGGCCGGGACATCAACATAGGTTAATCCTGCCTTTTGATAATGGTTGGCGGCACCAAAATTTAGACTTTGGTTAATCAACAGTAAATTGGCAAAATGTTCTCTAAATGAGAGAGAAACTTTTTTCTCCTGGCAAAAAAGAGTTATCTTTTTCATAATTTTCTAAAAAATTAAACTTATAAAAAAAATCCCCACCGATTTGGAGGGGAAATTAATAAATTTTTTTGCCCTAAAAAAATCTCAGAAGTTGTCATAGCTTCTGAGAATTTTATTCTAAACTGTCCCTTAGTCTTCTGTCAAGAGCTATTTATTTTTAAGCCTTAGTTAATTTAAAATTCACCTCTTTCCAAAAATTAACAACGATCGTGATGTATTTTTGGGAAAAAAAATTTATCTTGATATTCGATATTAGATATTCGATATTCGTTATTTGTTATTAGTTATTAGTTATCGTTATTTGGAGATTTATTTGGAGATTTTGGAAATTAAGAGGAGGGGGGTTTCTCTCAATCTGCTTAAACAGAATCAGTCAAAATTTTCCAAAAAGAGGTTTTTTAAAATCCACCACTAAAATCTACCAGGATTCTGTCTCTCATTTCTTCATTCTGATACATCTGTAATATTATCTCTTTTGTTTCCTCTGGAAGATTATTAAAAACATCTTGAACTAGATTAGGAGGTATTTGGGTAATCACCCAAAAAAATCAGTTTTCAACCTGTCAGGTGTCGTTTTATTGTTGCCGGTTTGGCAACTGTTGTTATTAAGTCTTCCATATTTTTTTAATTTTACCTGGCCAAAATGTATCTTAGCCAGTTATCCGAAATATGGGGTTGAATATAAGTGGCAAACCTGAGTAAGAGGAGGATAACCGAAGTAGTCAAAATAAATTCAGTTGGGGAATTTTAATTTTGAAAATAGAACTTTTTGGTAAAAACACCAAAAAGTGAGGTTAATAGTTATTTTGGAAGAATAAACTTTGCCGGAATATTGATGATATTGTTTACGATTGGAAATTGCTCTTGAGTATTGGAAAGAATAGTAGCTGTTGCTATAAGTTTGTCTAAATCGCGTTTGGCGCGAATTAGAGATGAGGCGTGTTCTTTTTTTATGGTTGAGCTAGATTTAATTTCTATTAAGTGAAGTTTGTTTTCCAACTCAATAACAAGATCAATCTCTAATTTGTCTCTAGTTTGCAAATAATACATTGATGGGATTTGACCATGATGAAGGAAACGTTTTAGAAAATCAGTGACTACTAAAGTCTCAAAAAGTGGACCGAAAAATGGGCTATTAATAAGATTTTCTTCAGTATTAATATTTAATAAATAAGAAACAAGGCCGGTATCGGTAAAGTAGATTTTTGGTCTTTTAACCAATCTTTTTCCGATATTTCGATAATAAGGATAAAGAAGAAAAACTTGATAACCAATTTCAAGAAGCGACAGCCAACGTTTAGCCGTAGTAAAAGAAACACCAATTTCTCTTGAGATTGATGATAAATCAAGTATTTGTCCTGTTCGAACAGCACAAGCTCTTAAAAACATTTCATATTCTCTCAAATCACCTACTTGTTTGAGGTTACGAATATCTCTTTCCAGATAAGTGTTAATATAAGAACCAGACCAAAGGCTTCGGTCAACCGCTAAATTAGAAGCGATTTCCGGATAACTGCCTCGGAGGATAATTTCTGGTAAATTAAAATCTACTTTCAAAGGAGGGTATCTTTTGAGGGAAAATAATTTTTCCGTAGAAAGAGATTTTAATCCCAACTTAAATCTTTCTGATACAGAAAAAGATAAAAGGGAAAGGATAGCCGCTCTTCCTGCTAATGATTGACTAATATTTTCCATTAACACAAAATTCTGAGAGCCGGTAAGAATCCATCTTCCTGGTTGACGATTTTTATCAATATCTTCTTTTATATAGGGAAGTAATTCTGGGACATATTGGATTTCATCAAGAATGGCCGGTTTTTGAAGATAATTAATAAAACCCAGAGGATCGTCTTTTGCTCTTATTCGCGTATCAGGAGCTTCCAAGCTATAGTATTTATGAGATTGACCAAAATCATGTTTTAAAAGCGTGGTTTTTCCTGATTGGCGGGGTCCAGTTAGAACAATAGCGGGAAATGTTTTAACCGCTTTTTTGAGCATGAGGGAAATTGTTCGGGGAATCATATTTTAATTATACCCTTAATTTTCAACTTATCAAGTAGATATATAAGTCACATCTATTTTCTCCTTTTTCAAGATAGGTATTTATCAGGAAAAAGGAGGGTAAAGAAAAATGTTATAATAATTACCATCGAACCTTTATTTTAAAAAAAGCAGGTTTTTCTAACTTGATCATTTGAAGCTCTCGTAGCTCAACGGACAGAGCAGACCCGTCCTAAGGGTAAGATGGGGGTTCAATTCCCTCCGAGAGCACAAAAAAATTAAAAATTAAAAATTGAAAAATTGAAAAATAGGATTCACCATTTTAAAAAAAATCTTACTACTCCTGAATACCTTAAAATTTTAATATTGCGAACAATTGGAAATTTTCTCCTGTTTTCCTCATTATTTATGATCGCCAAAACATTTTATCTTCCGCTGCGGGAGGAAATAAGATATTTTATTGATAAAAAAATCCAAAAGAAATACATTATTTTTGAAACTCAAAACTCAAAATTCAAAACTCAAAATTTAAGTCAAGAGGTTCGACCTAAAGGCTTATTAGCAAAAACTTTAAATATAAAACAAGTGGAATATTTAATTCCTGAGGATCCAAATTTTAGTATCGTTATTCCCAAAATCGGCGCCAATGCTAAAATTTTGCCCAATATTGATGCCTCAGATGAAAAAATTTATCTGCCAGCCCTTCAAAAAGGGGTAGCCCAGGCGGCCGGGACGGCTTTTCCTGGGGAAGGGGGGCATATTTTTCTTTTTGCCCACTCAACTGATTATTTTTGGAATGTTGGCGCCTACAACGCCGTTTTTTATCTTTTAAGTAAGCTGGAGAAAGGGGATGAAGTTAATTTATTCTATCAGGGGAAAAGATATGTTTACCGGGTTATTAACAAAGAAATCATTGATCCATCCCAAGTTCAATATTTAACCCGAAAGACCAATAAAGAGTTTTTGACGCTGCAAACCTGCTGGCCCCCCGGCACCACCCTCAAACGCTTATTAGTTTTCGCCACAAGGGTGGTCGAGTAAGGGAGGATTTTGTTATTTATCTAAATTTAGTTCTTGTTCTAATTTGCTATACTTAAATTTATGGAACCTTCTCAAGGATCTCAAGAAAAGCCATACCAACTGCCAAAACCGCCAGCTGCTCCTTTAACCGAAAAAGACTGGCGGCCAAGGAAGAAAAGCCTGGAGCAAAGAATATTTGGGAGAGAGATTTTTTCAAAACCCCCCAATTTTTGGCAGATATTAACTGGGTATCGAGCAGTTTTTTCAGAAAAAGATATAGATCAATTCGTTGATATAAACGGCAATCTCCAATTGCCACCAAGTGAGCTTGAGTGGCATGATCGTTGGGGAAAAAAGATAAAAGGAGAAATTCTTGGCATTCCTTCTCAGGAGATTCTTCATCAATCTTGGCTTGGGGTGCAAGATAAGTTGCGAATCTATGTTTTTGAAGAGGGGGGAGTGAAGGAAATACAACAAAGATTAAAAGACTCTTATGAAATTAGTAATCTTGGTAATTTAGGAATTTTGGTTAAAGCGAAAGTGCCAACAGTGGTGAAAACACAAGATGGCCGATTAGAGAAAGGAGCAGCGCCCGTTTTTGTCTTTTTTTTAAATGAAAAAGGACTGCAAACGCCTCTTGATGTTTTAGCCTTAACTGATGAGATTGCCAAACTTCACCCAGAAACTGCCAAAAATCTTCGACTTCATCTTTTAGCTAAAGCCTTAATTGCCTATCAAAATGCTTTAAACTGGCAAACTATCCTTTCTCAATATCCTCAAAAAGGGATCCCTAAATATCTTCAAGAAAGCTTTAAGCAAGTTGCCTCTTATGTGGCGGAGATTTCTCTTCAATTTGACGAGTTAGTTGAAGCTTTAAGTTCAAGGTTGGGAATTACTCTTTTGAACCCTTCTTTTCTTAAGGAAGTTACAAAGGAAGTTGTTGATCGATCATTCTTCTTTAAACCACAAACAGAGGATGAAATAAGAGGCACTATTGAAAGACTGATTGAAAGAGCAGAAAAACCAAGATTTGCTACTATTAGAGATGAAGAAGGACGAATAATAGGGAGAAGACCACTAACTCCAGAGGAAAAACAACAAAAAGTAGTCGCGTTGGTTGAATATCTTCTTTGGCGAAGTTTTCAAGAAAATCTTTCTCTTTCCACCTCTTTAACCGAGACTTTATCAGAGGATCCCAAACAATGGCTTTGGCTTGAGGTGGCAAAACTAGGTCAAGAGGTACTTTTGGATAATCTGGCGCCAAGTGAGGCGATGATTTGCCAATTGGCAAAAAAATATCCTGATCCGGAAAAACGTCCTCAGGTAAAATCAGTCCGAGAATGGCTTTATGCCATGGGTATTCCTCAGGAGATGGAAAGACTTTGGTCAGCTTTATCTCAAGCGCAAAGAAGGGGAGATAAAAAAGAGGAGGAAAGAATCAAAAAAGAGTTAGCGAAAAAACAAGAAGAATACACCAATCTTTTTTTAGAAACAACGATGGCAGCCAAGCCCGGCGGCTATCAAGGATGGAATGATGAAGTTAAGGGAGCGTTAAGAGTACTTCTTGAAACCTCTCCTTATTTTATCTCTCTTTTTCAGGAGCCAAACTGTGCCGGACGGATGATTTTAGTTTCAGGAATGCTTTTGGCGGGCAAAGTATTTCCGAAAAAAGATTTGTTCACAATGTCAACATATGATCACTCTTTTTTAGCTTCAATTGATGCCCAAGGCAGGACTCGGGCAATTGAGCCTTCATCATATACTTTATCTCACTCTTACTTTTTTGAGGCTCCTCCAAAAGGAGCAGTTTTTGAAGAAAAGGTTGTTTTTGAAGAGGAAATTATTTCAATAATGCCTCTTGATATTGGTTTATCAATTGAGGCGGGAATAAGCTATACTGGACGCCTCGATAGACCTACTGCATCAAAGACAAAATATCATCTTCTTAAACATTCTCGTTTTTTAAAAGATAATTTATGGCATAACTTATCTCTTTCTTTTCAAAGTCAAAATCCAGCTTCTCTTGACTGGCTTCTGGCGCAAACCAGAGCTGGTGTTATTTGCGATCGATTTCCTGCACCTTTTTATTATTTGCTTGGTGGTGATAAATTTTTTAATTCAGCTTCTTTAGCAATTAAAAAAAACCTTTCCCAAAACCAATTCCAACCCCTTCTTCCTTATCTTAAGTTTAATCTTTTGGCAATG
>JBKBJJ010000022.1:0-8249 GCA_046293855.1 Microgenomates group bacterium
ATATTGATTGTGTAAATCCAAAACACAAACAAAGACAGAGATAAAAGACAAGGATAGTAATTAATGTTATCTGTTTTAACAATTTCCAAATATTCAGTGTAAAATGGTTAGAATTTTAGGCACAGTTTTACCAGAGGATAAAAGGGTAGGATATGCCCTAACGTTGTTGTATGGGATTGGTTTTGCCACCGCAGCAAAAATTTTGAGACAAGCAGGTGTTGATGAAAACAAGAAAATGAAAGCATTAACAGAGGAGGAATTAAAAAAAATCAGTGAAATTATCGACAAAAATTATAAAGTAGAAGGAGATTTAAAAGAAGAAGTACGAGAAAACATTAATAGATTAAAAGAAATAGGATGTTATCGGGGGATTCGTCATCTGCGCAATCTTCCCGTCCGTGGGCAGCGAACTCGCTCAAATGCCCGCACCAAAAGAGGGAAAAGAAAAACTGTTGGCGCATTTAAAAAAGAAGTTTGGGCAAAGTTAGAACAACAGAAATCACATGAAACAAAAACAAATCAAAAAAACAGTTGAGGAAGGGAGAATATATATTACCGCCACTTTTAATAATACAATAATTACCGTGACTGATAAGAAAGGGAATCCAATTGTGGTTGGATCTTGTGGCATGTATGGTTTTTCTGGAACTAGAAAATCCACTCCTTACGCGGCAACAGTGACAACTGAGGCAACGCTTAAAAAGGCAATCCAAGGATATGGATTAAAAACAGCAGATATTTTTGTTAAAGGTATTGGACCAGGTCGTGAAGCGGCTTTAAGAGTAGTGAAGGCAGCAAATATAGAAATTAATAGAATGATTGATGTTACGCCTATTCCTCACAATGGGGTAAGACCACCAAAGGTAAGAAGAGTTTAATTAAAAATTTATAAAAAACCATTAATTGAAATTAAAATTATGAGATATACGGGACCAAGAAATAAACTTGCCAGACGTGAAGGAATAGATCTAGGTTTGAAAACGCCTGGCTCTAAGGCTCATAGTCGGCTTTTGAAACGCCTTAATATACCGCCTGGTCAACATGGGATAAAAAAAGGGGGAGGTAAATTTTCTGAAAGGCGATTGCAATTGCGAGAGAAACAAAAGCTGCGTTTTATGTTTGGGGTGACTGAAAGGCAGCTAAAAAAATATTTTACCCAGTCGATTAGAAAAAAAGGTAATACAGTTGTCTTTCTCACAAGATTTCTTGAAAGTCGTTTAGATAATATTGTTTATCGACTTGGTTTTGCTCCTACTCGTCCTGCAGCACGTCAGTTGGTTTCTCATGGCCATATTTTAGTTAATGATAAAAAAATTACAATTCCTTCTTATCAGGTTGAATTAAATGATATAATTTCCATCGATTCTGAAAAAGCGACAAAAATACCATATATTGAAAAATTCATTAGCAATAAGGATATTATTATTCCTGAGTGGTTAGAGAGAAAGGGTAATATGGGCAAGCTAATCTCTTTACCTTCCTCAAGGGAGATTGAAAAACAGGTAAATTTAAGATTAATTATTGAATATTATTCAAAATAATTATAAATTTTTAAAATCATTAATATGATTAGTCCAAATTTTTATACTCAACGCTTAGAACAATCGACCACTTATGGGAGATTTATATTAGAACCGTTACCCTTAAGTTTTGGACATAGTTTAGGTAATTCCCTAAGAAGAACAATGCTTTCAAGCCTTAAAGGAGCGGCCATCACTAATGTTAAAATTGAGGGAATACCTCATTTTTTTACCACGATACCAGGGGTAAAAGAATCTGTTTTGGAGATTATTCTTAATCTTAAGAAATTAAAATTCCAACCAAAAGGAGATGGGCCATTTAAAATTTACCTATCGGCAAACAAAGTGGGTAAAATTTATGGTAAAAATATAGAAGGAGAAATAAAGCCAGTTAATAGCGATATTTATATAGCGGAAATTACTGATAACAAAGCTCGTTTAAATATTGAAGCAATTGTTGAGAGAGGCATTGGTTATTCAGCAGTGGAAGATCGAGAGAATAAGATAAGTGGGTTTATTCCCGTTGATGCTTTTTTTTCTCCAGTGAAAAAAGTTAATTTTAAAGTAGAGGAGACACGAGTGGGAAGAAAAAGTGATTTTGAGAGGTTAATTTTGGAGATAGAAACTGATGGAAGTATAAAACCAGAGGTAGCTTTAAGAGAGGCGGCTGAATTATTATCTTCCTATTTTAATCATATATTATCAGGAAGAGATAATTTTCCTGAGAAAAAAGAGGAAAAAATACAAGAAACTCAAGTGGTAGATAAAAAATGGAGTGAGACGATTATTGATGAACTTAATCTTCCTTCTCGGGTAATTAATGCCTTGCTAAGAGAAAACATTGAAACGGTTGCTGATTTATTGAAAGTTGGAGAAGAAAAGCTTTCTAAAATGAAGGGTTTAGGTAAAAAGTCAATTGAATTAATTAAAGAAGAATTAAAAAAAATAGGAATAGAATTCAAGTAAGTTTTTAAACTTTAACTTTAAACAATAATTATGAGGCATAGAGTAAAAAAAATAAAAGTCAAAGGAGGAAAGGATGCTAATAAAATGTTAATGGTTAAATTAGTAAATAATTTTTTTGTTAAAGGTAAATTGACAACCACTATCAAAAAAGCCAAATTAGTTAAGTCATATATAGAAAGACTAGTCGAGAAAAGTAAGGTTAAAACCGAAGCAAATAAAAACTATTTACTGCGATATATTCACGATAAAAAATTGATTAATTTTCTTTTTGAGACAGTAGGTCCCGCTTTTAAAAGTTTGAAGGGAGGATATGTAAGAATAATTAGAATCGGGCAAAGAGATTCCGATGGTTCAGAAATTGGGAAGTTGGAATGGACTCAACCTATTACCCAATAGCTATGGTTAGTTTGACTCGATCAACCAAATCAAAATCTGCCACTAATATTAAAAGAGAATGGTATTTAATTGACGTTGAGGGAAAAATTTTCGGGAGAATAGTTCCCGAAATTGCCAAATTACTACAAGGTAAACATAAAGTTGATTATGTTCCTTATCTTGATTGTGGTGATTATGTGGTGGTAATTAATGCTTCTAAGGTAAAAGTCACGGGCAAAAAGTATGCGACGAAAAAGTATACTTATTATTCTGGGTACCCTGGTGGTTTAAAAGAAATAAATTTTCAGACATTATTAAAAAAGAATCCTTCTGAAGTAATAAAGCGTGCTGTTTCAGGAATGTTGCCTAAAAATAAATTAAGGGATCAAAGATTAAAGAGATTATTTGTATTTGCTGAGGAAAAACATCCCTATGGAGATAAAATTCGAAATTATAAATCCTAAATTCAAAACAGTATTGGATTTATGTCATTTAAATTTTGTTCGCCTAAGGCGGATTGTTTAGAATTTAGAGTTTAAAGTTTAGAGCTTTTATTATGTCAAAAAAAACCAAAAATCTCCAATATTACGAAGGAATAGGAAGAAGGAAGAAGGCGGTGGCGAGAGTAAGGCTATATTTGCCCGGAAAAGATAAAACTGCCCAAATCAATGGATTAAAAGTTAAAGCGGGGGAGGTTTATGTTAATGGTAAACCGATAGAGACGATTTTTGCCCAAAAAACAGAAGAAAAAATTTATCGTCTACCTCTTGAGATTACTGAAAGTACTGATAGGTTTGCTATTTCAATAAATGTTTCCGGAGGTGGCAGAAAAGGACAAGTAGAAGCTATTGCCCACGGGATTGCGAAAGCTTTAATTTTAGTTGATGAAAAAGAGTATAAACCTATCTTGCGCAAATATGGACTTTTAACTCGCGATCCAAGAGTTCGCCAGCGTCGACAAGTAGGGACGGGAGGGAAAGCTAGAAGAAAAAAGCAATCTCCAAAACGATAAATTATTTATTATTTATGGTTAAACTTTCAATAATTATTCTTTCATATAATACGAAGAAAGTTACTCGGGAATGTCTTAAATCATTATTTAAAAATCTTAAAAATATAAATGACTTTAAAACTGAAATTATTGTTGTTGATAATGGCTCAAAAGACGGCAGTGTTGAGATGTTAGAAGGTTATAAGGTCCGCAAGCTTATTAAACTAATAAAAAATGAAAAAAATGAGGGGTTTGCTAAAGCCAATAATCGAGGACTAAGAAAAGCCAAAGGAGAGTATATTCTTTTTCTTAACTCTGATGTTATGGTCAATGAGATACGTTTTGGAAAGTTGATTAATTATTTAGAGAGAAATCTAGAAGTTGGAGCAGTAACAGTTGAAGTGAGACTACCAACAGGAGAGATAGATCCTGCTTCTCATCGTGGGTTTCCAACCCCCTGGAATTCATTTTGTTATTTCAGTAACCTAGAAAAATTTTTCGGAAAGTTGCCACTGATAGGGAGAATTTTTGGAGGATATCACCTAACTTATCTTAATAGAGAGACCGTCCATGAAGTTGATTCTATAACTGGTGCTTTTTTTCTTACCAGGAGGAAGCTTCTTGAAAAATTGAACGGATTTGATGAAGATTTTTTTATGTACGGAGAAGATATTGACTTGGCCTTTAGGATTAAGAAATTAGGTTACAAAATTATATATTATCCCTTATTTCAAGTAACCCATTTGAAATATACCAGCGGTCTCAAAAAAAATAATAAAGAAACAAAAAAACATTTTTATAAGGCAATGAAAATCTTTTATCATAAACATTACGAAAAACATTATCCCTGGTTTTTTAATAAGTTAATTTATTTACTTATTGATTTTAAAAGTCACTTTTAATGAAAACAGTAGGTATTGATGCCAGGCTTTATTTCCAGACAGGAGTAGGAACTTATCTTCGTAATCTACTGAATAATCTTCAAAATATAAACACAGGAGAGATTCGCTTTTATATTTATGTGATGAAAAATGATAGTAAAAATATTAATTTTAATAATTCTTATTTTATAAAACGTGAAGTTTCTTACCGTTGGCATAGTCTATCGGAACAATTTGGTTTTTTAAAAACTTTATATCAAGATAATTTAGATCTTATCCATTTTACTTATTTTAGTTTTCCGATTTTTTATCAAAAAAAATTTATCGCCACCATTCATGATTTAACTCCTCTTTTTTTTAAAACCGGCAAAGCCTCAACTAAAAATTTTTTAATTTATCAATTTAAACATCTAGCATTTAGATTGGTTCTTGAAAACCAAGTTAAAAAGTCTAAAAAAATAATTACCCCGTCAATGACCGTTAAGAACCAATTAATTAATATTTTTGGAAAAAAGATCTCCAGAAAGACAGTTTCTATTTATGAGGGAGTAAATGAGGATCTAATCAAAACCAAAGAAAACGAATCACTTAAACCTAGATTTAAAAAAAATTTTTTTATCTATGTAGGTAATTTCTATCCTCACAAAAATATAGAGAGATTAATTGAGGCTTTTCTAAAGTTGAGGGAGGATGTTCAGCTAATTTTAATTGGTCCGAATGATTTTTTTGCCAAAAGACTAGTTCAATCATTCAAAAGGACAGAGCTTAAAAAAAAAATTATTTTTTATCACAATCCAACCTCTTCCGATCTAGTTTTTTTTTACAAAAATGCTCTCGCTTTAATTCATCCATCGCTCTCTGAAGGTTTTGGCCTTCCTCTTCTTGAGGCCGCTTATTTTGGCTGTCCGATAATTGCTTCAGATATTCCGGTATTTAAAGAATTATTGGACGAGAGATACCTTTCCTTTAATCCCTTGAGTGTAGATGATATTAAAGAAAAAATAATGCTCATTCTTCATCAGAAGGTAGAGTTTGACTACCGTCAAATAATCAAAAAATATTCCTTCAAAAAAATGGCAAAAGAAACATCTAAAATTTATAAAGAATTGTTATAATATGTTAAAAAACAAAAAAATTGCCATTGTTTATGATTGGATTGATAAATGGGGAGGGGTAGAAAGGGTGCTTTTAACTTTGCATGAAATGTTTCCCAATGCCCCTTTTTTTACTTCCCATTATGATCCCCAAAGAGCCGTTTGGGCAAAAAATTTAACCATCAAAACTTCATTCATCCAAAAATTACCAGTTTTTATAAGAAGAAGCAGATTCTTTTCTTTTCCTCTTTATCCTTTTGCTTTTGAATCATTTGATTTTAGCAGTTTTGATGTTGTTATCTCTGTTACCTCCTCATTTGCTAAATCGATAATTACAAAGCCAAAAACATTTCATCTTTGTTATCTTTTAACTCCCACTCGCTATTTATGGTTTATGAATAAAGAATATCATGCCCCTAAAATCAATTATCTTAAAAAATGGGATTATGTTGCCGCTCAAAGACCAGATAAAATCATATCAATTTCAAAGACGGTGGCACAGCGTTGCCAAAGATATTATAAAAGGAAGAGTGAAGTTATTTATCCACCGTTTGATATCGACTACTGGGGGAAAATAAAATCCGAAATCCGGAGTAGGAAATTGCAAATACATGGTAAATTTAAAATTCTAAATTCAAAACAGTTTTTTTTAATAGTTTCTCGACTTGAACCTTATAAAAAGGTTGATTTGGTGGTACAATCATTTAACCAATTAAATTATCAATTGGTAGTTATTGGTGAAGGAAGCCAAAAAAATAAGTTAAAAAAAATCGCTGGAAAAAATGTAATTTTTCTTTCTGGTTTAACCGATCAAGAGTTAGGCTGGTTTTATAGTAACGCTAAGGTATTGATTATGCCCCAGGAGGAAGATTTTGGTTATACCGCGTTGGAAGCACAATTTTTTGGTTGTCCGGTGATCGCCTATAAGAAAGGGGGGGCAAGAGAAACGATAATAGATGGCAAAACAGGGTTATTTTTTAATGAACAAACAGAAGAGAGTCTTATTGGCGCACTTGAAAGATTTCAGACAATAGCTTACAATTTAACAAAGAGTACACAGGCTTATGGATTAAAAAATATAGAAAAGTTTAATAAAACAATTTTTGTTGAAAGATTTATGGAAGTTGACACGGATTCCCACGGATTAGAAAACAGATTTTCACAGATAAAAAGTATATCTATGTAAATCGCTGAAGCGTCAGTGGGGCGTTTGGAAGTTTATCAAAGGTGGGAAGCCTTTTACCCGTTTAATCCGCGGAATTAATTTTAAAAGTTATCTTAATTTTAAATGAAGGCAGTTATTTTTGCCGGTGGGGCAGGAACAAGACTTTGGCCTTTATCTCGCAAAAAGTCACCTAAACAATTTGAAAAAATAATTGGTGATAAATCAACATTACAGCTGACTGTCGAACGCCTACTTCCTGATTTTAAACCGCAAGATATTTATATTGCTACTAATTTAATCTACAAAAAAATTGTTAGAGAACAACTCCCTCAAATACCTGAAGAAAACTTTTTTTTTGAGCCAGAAAAAAAAGATGTTGGACCGGCAATTGCCTTAGTTACCGGAATTTTCTTTAGACTATGCCCAAAAGAACCAATGGTTATTTTATGGAGTGATCATTTGGTTAAAAAAACAGATACCTTTAAAAAAGTTCTTAAAGTTGCCGGAGATTATATTAAAAAAAATCCCCATAAGATTGTTTTTATCGGCCATAAACCTCGCTATCCTAGTGTGAATCTTGGTTATATTCATTTTGGAAAAAAATCAGAGACTTTAAACAATATCAATTTTTATCAATTTGAAGGATTTAAATATCGCCCCGATGAAAAAACGGCTAAGCGATTTTTTAACTCCGGCAACTATGCTTGGAATTTAGGTTATTTTGCCACAACTGCTGATTTTATTTACAAGGCTTTCGGGCAACTGACACCTAATATCTATAAAAACACTGAAAAAATTTTAGCCCACTATGGTAAAAAAGATTATTTTACCTTCCTTCAAAAAAACTATGGCAAGGTTGAGAGCATAAATTTTGATAATGCGATTTTAGAAAATTTAGATAAGAAAGATGCTTTAGTAATTATTGAGGATTTAGGTTGGAGTGATCTTGGAGCCTGGGAATCGTTGAAGGAGGCATTAGAAAATCATCCTTATGAAAATGTAATTAGAGGAAAAGTATTTTTGGAACACGTGAGAGATTCATTAATTTATAATTATGAAGATAATAAACTAATTGTGGGTATTGATTTGGATGAAAATATTATTGTCAATACCAAAGATGTTCTTCTTATTACCAAAAAAAGCTCCGTGCCAAAAATTAAGAAATTAGTTGAAAGTTTTGAGGGGACAGAAAATGAAAACCTCACTTGATTCCAACTTATACTATCGATATCTAAAAAGACCACTTGATGTATTTTT
>JBKBJJ010000023.1:0-8237 GCA_046293855.1 Microgenomates group bacterium
ATTTTTGTTTCCTAAATATACAGGAAAAGAAGTGAAGGGATAATTATCAAGTTCTTCCAATTTTATAATATAAGAAGTAACGGGATTTAAGTGAATATAACGCGATACATGAATAAATTGTTCTTCTGTTTCAATCAAAACTCTCTCAAAAGAATGACAAAATAAAGATCCTTTTCGATTAAACTTTATGTTAAAGTATTTCGCAAAACTGTTTTGAAAATTGCAAATAAAACTATCAATCCCATCATCTTGCATCTGTCTTAATAAAAAATGATAATGATTAGGCATAAAAGAAAAACAATAAAGCTCAATCAAGGGAGGAGTTGAAGAAATAACTTTCCATAATTCTTTTTTTTCATCTTCGCCGCGGCTTTGAAAATGAGAAAAACTAATTGATGTTTTAAAGCGATAAAAATTAACTAAGGCAAGAGCTCTGTTTAAATTTTTCTTATTATTAAAAATCAATTCGTCAGCAACCGTCTTATTAAAAATATGATAAAATTCATTTGTAGCAAGGATAGTTTTCCGACTAACCATTAAAATTATTATACAACATAAAGGTTTAGCCTCAAATCAACCCTTAGGGTTGATTAGCTTTAAACCTTTAGGAAGGGTGCGAGAGTGGTTGATTCGGCACGCCTGGAGAGCGTGTGCCTCCGATTCGGAGGCCGCGGGTTCGAATCCCGCCCCTTCCGCCAAAAATAAGGTTCAGATACAGTTTAACCCTCAAGGTTGGAAGTTAAAGTTCCTCAACAGCTAACATCTCCCCCACAATGAGGACATTTTTCCAAAAGCTGATCTTTCGGTCGGACAACATTTTTGTGACAATGAGGACACTCAAACTCTCTTGAGCCATACTTATCAACCTGCACCACTCCCACTGTTCCAAAAGGAGTTAAAACGAACTCACCAACACTCCCCCCGCCACCGGCACATCCGGGCAATGACATTAATTTATCAAAAATCTTATTATAAAAACCTGCAGGTAAAAACCTGCTATCATAATGAAAAGTATTCCTTTCATGGTAAATACCTCGATTATCTTTCCTATCACCCACCATCCCCATCAAAACAAAACCAATCAAACTTCGCAACTCTTCTTTTACTTCCTCAGCAGAGCAACCACTATTAACCAGCCCGACAACTTTTTTTTCTAAAAAACCCACCAATCCTGAAATCTCATCAAAGCGGGCAAAATCGCCGTCATTTTCCCGCCAATTTTTTATTTGTTCTTCTAAATTTTCTCCTCGATGATCGCGGTTGGCAAATTTTTCGGCTAAAAATTGAATAAATTGCCAAGAAGAGTAGGGTAGAGTAATATTTAAAGAAGTTATATATTTTATAATTTCTTTTTCATCGTCAAATTCTGAGGGAATAGCAACATTTAAATCAGAAAGCAACTCCAAAATTTCACTTAAATTAATCTGCGTTCTTATTGTCAACCCTCGAAATCTGTCTTTATCTTTCCAGAAAACCTGAGCTTGCGTTTCTGTATAATCATAATTTAAGCCAGTCCATCCGGAAGGTGAAATTCTAAAAATTATTTCGCCCTCTCTTAAATTAATTAACCGCCTCTCCAAATCAACTATTGTCTTCAATACTATTCCATCTCTTTCTCTTGGATCAACTATATCAGTAATTGGCTTATTGCCATAAAACTCACCAACCACCCGGCCTGAAGAATTAACTCTTAAACTAAAAGGGATTATCCCTTCTTGTTTGATATACTCTAAATAATAACCAAAAAGATCCATTCGCAATTGCGAAAAAGCAGTATCTAAACCTTCCTTTTTCCACTGATCGATAAATAATTCAACCTGACTGTTAAGTCTAAAAGGAAGATTTTCAAAACGCTGCCAGTTAACTCTCCACCAATTTAAAAAACTTTGATATTCAATTTCGTTTATCACTCTTAATGATCTTTCAACTGGTGGTTGCTTATTGCTAACATCATGGATAAAAACTAAAGATTTTTCAGCAAGAGCGCTCATAAATTTTCCCTGCTCGGGGAAGAGGTGCTTGGTCGGTCTTCGGGCTTCCCTGCCATTGGCAAATGGCGAGGTTACCGCTGCGGCACAGCCCCGGATTTTCACCGGTGTTCCCAGTTTAAAATAAGCCTTCCCACCTGTTTTTAAAGCAGGAAGTGGCTTAAACCAAGCAAATTTTAATTAAAATAGCAAAAATTAATTAATTATTTTTAAGTTATTTTATTATAACATTTTTTACAATAGCCATAAAAATCTAAATTATGAAATTTTGTTTTAAATTTAAATACTTTATAAAACAAAAATTCAATTAAACTTAAAATAAACTCAAAAATTTTTATTCTAAAATCAACTATATCATTGCAAGACAAGCATATTATGTGATGATGATGTTTAACTCTAGATTTTTTGTCTATGTACTCATAGTAACTTTTATTTTTACCTACAACAACCTCTTTAATTTTTCCTTTTTTTAACAAACTCTTTAAGTTCCTGTAAATAGTTACTCTGCTAATATTTAATCTTTTCTTTTTAATTATATCTTTTATATCAGTCAAAGAAAAATAGTCATTAAAGGATTTAATAATCTTTAAAATCTCACCCTTTCTTTTTGTTAGTTTCATAGTTAAGATCAAAACTCACATTAAGTAAATTTTTAAAAGGTATTAAATGTTTTGTTGTTTTGTATGGCAATAACTTGTTTTTTTTAACCATGGAGATAACTAAATTTCTAATATCTAATTTAGCATATTTTTTTCTTCTTGCAACTACTTTAATTCTTTTATAATCAACTAAAAGGGCAGGTATTTTCTTAAAATTCAAACTTTTAAAAACTTCTGTCCGGTGATGACCATCAAGAATTATGTAATTATCCGAATCTACAATAATTGGTCTTTTTAATATTTTTTCTTTGACTATTTGCTTCAACAATTTTTTAACTCTCATCTTTGATACTTTTTCATGTGCTTTCAATTTTGAAATGTCAATAAATTTAATACCCATAATCTAATTATAATAATTCTTATTGACAAATGCAACAATGTTGCATATAATTTTTTTCATAAAATTATGAAAATAAGTATTATTGGTAAAGGTGGTGCTGGAAAATCTACTCTCACTTCATTGATTTCTTTATATCTATCAAACAAAAATTTTAAGGTTGCTGTGTTTGATGCTGATATAAATATGCATATTAAGGATATCTTTGGGATTGAAACTGTTGATAAATTAAATTTATCAGATCCGAAAAATGTATTAAAAATAAGAGAGTACTTGTCTGGCACAAATAAAAGAGTATCTCCAACAAAATTTGTAAAAACAACTCCACCTGGAAATGGATCTAATTTTTTTTCTGTAGATGAAAACAACTATTTAATTAAAAACTACGGTCAAAAAATTAAAGATAATTTGTATCTATTTTGCGTTGGCAGTTATAAAGGAGAACTAGCTGGTTTAAGTTGTTATCATACCAACTTAGCTATTTTTGAGAATATTTTATCCCATTCTAAATTATCAAAAAATCAAGTGATAGTTGCCGACATGGTTGCTGGAATAGACAACATTGCTAATTCACTTTTTTTACAATTTGATATCCAATTTTTTGCAATTGAACCAACTTTTGAGTCAGTTTCCGTTTACAAAAAGTATATTGACGAAATTAAAAAAACTCCCTATAAAATAAAAATATTTCCAATATTAAATAAAGTTGATAATGTAGATGATATAAATTTTACTAGAAGTCATATTGGTAAAAACTTAATCATCCTGAATAAAAACTCATCGATTAATAAACTTTCAAAAAGAATTATAAATATCAATGAAATTTTAAAAGACAAACAGATTCTAAAATTTCTCAATGAATTGACGCATTTAATAAAAAAAATTGAAATTGATCCAAATATAAAATTAAAAGAGCTAATTTTATTACATAAACAATACATAAAACTTGATTACGTAAGGAGAGCTTATGGTGACTTAAGTTACCAAATTGATGAAAATTTTAAATTCTGATGTACTTTCAGCCAATTATCAACAAAAATATTATCTCTTTCTTAGAAAAAGAGAAAAAATTTGTTTTTAGATTAAAAAAGAAAATTAATCAGCCTTTTAACTTAATATTTTTAAAAAACTTAAAAGATCATGTATTTGATTTAAAATCTTTATTTGAAAGCAAAAAAGTAAATAATTTTGAGATATTTTACTCCCTCAAAGCAAACAATTCACCCTTTCTTGTAAAAAAAATAAGCGAAATATTACCTATTGAAGCATCATCACCATATGAAACAGAACTAGCTCTTTCAAATAATCCTAAAAAATTAATCATAAATTACACTGGAGATTTAAAAAAAATAATTTCCATTCTATCAAAAAAATTAAAATCAAAGACAAGAATTTATCTGTCTTTAAATTCATATGAGCAGTATCTTTTTTTAGAAAAAAATAAACTAAATTACGATTTTCTAATCCGAATTGGAAATATTGAAAATAAAAAGTTTGCTAGTCTTAAAACTAGCCGCTTTGGTTTTGATGATAATTTAATTCCAGAAATATTTAAAAATATAAAAAAGACTTTTTTAATTGAAAACTTTAAAGGTTTAAGTTTTCATGTAGATTCAACTTCAGATGAACTTAAAAGAGAATATCTAAAAAAAGCGATCAGTTTAACAATTGAAGCTTTGAAAATGGACTTCAGAAACGAAATCTTAGATATCGGAGGAGGAGTAAGATTTAATTATATTAACAAAACAAACTGGAATAATTTAACTTTCCTAATCAGTAAAAAAATTATTGAAGGCGATAGTAATTTTTTCTGGAACAATTATAATTTTGGAATTATAAAAAAAGATAAAAAAATTTTTGGCGAAGGTAGTTTTTTCCCATACTACTCTGATACCAATGAATTTTCTCAAATTAATTTCTTACTTGATGCTGAATTTGAAGGTGAAAAAGCGATAAATGTATTAAATGACTTAAACATAAAATTAATTTTTGAAATGGGTAGATTTATTCTTAAGGATATCGGTGGCAGTCTTTTTGAAATTGAAGAAATCTGCCAAAAAAATAAAAATCATTTTTTAATTTTAAATGGTAAGTATAGTGAAATTGCTGCTCAATTTGACATAATATACGACCCAATTCTTATAAAAATTAATGAAAATAAAACAAGTGAAGTATCTGATAAAAAAATTGGATATTTTATTTTTGGCAATACTTGTTTAGAAGATGACATATTTTTCAAAAGAAAAATTTATTTTCCACAAAATCCTAATAAGGGTGATTTACTTTTTTTTTCAAATACTATTCCCTATAAAACAAAAATTTTTAACAACAGTTTTATTAATGGAAATAAAGAAATAAATATATATTTTGATGAAAATTATCAGTTAATTAAAAGGGAAGTTTTATGATATTCAATCATATTACCGAAGCCATCGGAAATACACCAATTGTCAAATTAGACCAAAATAAAATTTTTAACAAAAATTTAAATATTTATGCCAAACTTGAATATTTAAATCCTTTTGGCTCGCTGAAAGATAGAATTGCATGGGAGATGTTAAAAGAGGAGATAAATCAGATTAAAAAAGAAAAAAAAACAATAATTGAAAACTCATCAGGTAACACCGCCAAAGCTTTATCCATCCTAGCAAATATTTATGGCGTAAATTTTAAAATAATTACCAACAGAATAAAATACCAAGAAAAAAAAGATATTCTTAAAATAACAAAAACAGAAATTAAGGAACTACCTGGAAAAAGCCAATGTCTTGACCCAACTGATCCTTATGATCCACAGTTTTTTATAGAAAAGGAAATAAAGAAAAATCCTGATAAATTTTATTTTACTAATCAATATTTCAATGAAAATAATTTTAAAGCTCATCTTAAAACTGCAAAAGAGATTAAAAAAGATTTAAACGAAAATATTGATTATTTTGTCTCAGGGGTAGGAACTGCTGGATCAACTTTGGGAATAAAAAAATACTTTAAAAATAAAATTAAAGTAATAGGTGTTATTTCAAAAAAAGGAGAAACAATTCCCGGGATAAGAAATGAAAAAGAATTGTTTAGCGTTGGTCTTTTTGACAAAAATAATTTGGATCAAATGGTAGCTATCTCAGAAGAGGAGGCTGTTAAGGCAACTTTAGATTTAATCTGGAATTTTGGAATAGTTACTGGTCCAACTGGAGGCGCCTCTTACGCCGCTATTAAAAAAATCTTTAAAAATGAAAAAAGAAGATTAAGCATTGTTTTTTTAGCTTGCGATAGGTTTGAATTTTATCTTTCTTATTTTAAAAAAATAAAACCTGATATCTTTGAAAAAGAAATAAAAACTTTTGATAAAAAAATTAAAAATATCACTGATGAGGGTAAATTACAGATTGATAAAAATTGATAACTTATTAATTATTGATATCAGATCAAATTTTGCCTACAACATCAAATCCATAAAAAACTCAATAAATCTACCGGAGGCTTATCTTGAGGAAATGATAGAAAAAAATCTAACAATCTTTCCCAAGAATAAAACTTTAGTCTTTGTTTGCCCAACAGGTGAAAGATCGCTTATTATTGCCAAGAAATTTTATATTTTAGGATACCAAGCATATAGCTTGAAAGAAGGTATTTTCAGTTATTTTTCATAAAAAAATGAATAAATTTTATTATTTTGATTGGGCAACGTATCCTTTGTATCCAAAAGAATTAACTAATGATTTTTTTAAGCTTTTAAAGATACCCAATTTTATTCCAAGAAAAAATATTTTTCCCCAAAACAGAAAAATTGAAAAAAAGATAGATGATCTAAGAGAAAAAATAGCAAAATTTTTAGATGTAGCTCCAGAGGAAATTTTTTTTGTTAAAAATGCCACTGAGGCTTTTAGCTTAACTGTTGACATTTTAAATAAAGAATTAAAATCTTCTGATATTTTCTTGTATAACTTTGACAACCACAAAAAAATTAATCAATTAGTTAAAGAAAAATTAAGACTAAAAATTATTGAATACAAATTATTCTCTCACTCAGGAGATGCTGACTATAACCATATCAACAAAATTAATAATAAAAATATAAAAGCAATATGCGTAAATCATCTCCATGGAGTTTATGGTTTGCTATCTGAGATTGAAAAGATAAAAAAAAGACCAGATCAATTATTAATAGCTGATCTTTCCCATAGTATTAGTCGAGTTAAGATTAATTTAAAAAAATTAAATATCGACATTGCCTTTTTTTCTGGTTATAAACTTTTTGGATTAGAAGGAGCGGGAGTTATATTCCTTTCAAAAAGCACCCAAAAGTTTATTGACCAAAAAATCCTTGACAAAATTAAATCTGAAGATGACATTTTTATAAAACCTGTTCTTTCTATGGTTTATTCACTAAACTT
Organism: Microgenomates group bacterium; assembly: GCA_046293855.1. Classification (GTDB taxonomy): domain Bacteria; phylum Patescibacteriota; class Microgenomatia; order UBA1406; family GWC2-37-13; genus CALLVF01. The sequence goes on from JBKBJJ010000023.1 coordinate 7,376, forward strand.
CATAAATAAAAACGGCATAGATAATATTCACCAAAAACTAATTAAAAAAACCCAAATGTTTATAAAACCTTTTAGAATTAGCAACAAAATAGAATTTCTTCCCGGTGTATTTTATGCCAAATGTGCTACCGGTTATGGAATTATTTCCTTTAGATTTAAGAATATACCTAGTAGCGAACTAGTCGATTTTTTTGAATCAAAGAAAATTTATGTAAGGTTAGAGGGTCATTGCTATCAAAATGAAAAAAATTTTATTCGTATCAGCCTTCATTTTTTGACAAAAGATGAAGAAATTGAGTATTTAATTAAAAATATTCAAGAAATTGAGAAAAATATCTAAATTATAAAAACTTTATAAAAAACTTCTTAATTTTTGGTAAAATATTTAGTAAATGGATTACTTCAAAAAAAACATTAATCTAATAAAAACTACCAGAGATGATGAAATCATTGGGCCAATTGAGCGCTGGAATGCCCATCAGCAAGCAATTCTTCATCGCGGTTTCACTGTAATAATTAAAATTGGGGAGAGTATCGTTATTCAAAAAAGAAAACACAAAGTCTTCAATAATGTTTTTGATCTTTCATTTTCCTCACATCCTATATACAACAATAAAAACATTGAAAAAATAGAGGATTCAATAAAGAAAAATTTCAAAACGCTTACAATAGTGATTTTAATGAAATTCAAATAGATTGCGATTGGACAAAGTCTACAAAGGAGAAATACTTCTATTTATTAAATAAAATTAAGCAACTATCGAAAAAAGAAATTAGTTGTACTCTTCGATTATACCCATACAAGTATCCTAATGATATGGGAATTCCACCTGTAGATAAGGTTACGTTAATGTGTTATAAT
>JBKBJJ010000024.1:0-8069 GCA_046293855.1 Microgenomates group bacterium
CTTGATGGTATTTTTATTCTTTTGATTGTTTTTTTGAATGCTTTTTTTGGCGTTTATCAGGAATTTAAAGCGGAGAAAGCATTATCTTATCTTAAAAAAATTACGGTGACAACAATTAGGGTGATAAGAGATGGCAGGCAGGAGCAGATTGACAGCCGAGATCTTGTCCCCGGCGATTTAATTTATCTTGAAGAAGGGACAAAAATCCCGGCTGATTGTCAGCTGGTTGAATCATATAATTTGGAAATTAATGAAGCCTCTTTAACTGGTGAATCATTGCCCGTTGCCAAAGATCCAAAAGATAAAGAAAAATCTCAGTTGTTTATGGGAACAGTTGTTGCTAAAGGTCGCGGATATGCGAAAGTTTTAAAAACTGGGGTGGAGACAAAATTTGGAAGAATTGCCAAAACTTTAACTTCAATTGAGGAAAGCAAAACACCCCTTCAGAGAAAACTTGATGTTTTTACCAAACAAGTTGGCTTAATAGGAATAGCTGCTTCCTTGACTGTTTTTTTACTTTCTTTTATCCGAGAAAAAAATTTTATCGAAAGTTTTATTTTTAGTATCAGTTTGGCGGTGGCGGCGGTGCCTGAGGGTTTGCCGGCGGTGATGACAATTACTTTGGCAATTGGGGTTGAGGCAATGGCGAAAAAGAAAGCAATTGTTAGAAAACTTAATGCGATTGAGGCTTTAGGGTCAATCACCTTAATTGCCACCGACAAAACTGGGACTTTAACAACCAATAAGATGCGGGTAAAAAAAATATTTGTTGATGGAAAAATTTATGAGGTTCCTCATTATCCATCCTTATCTAATCAGGCGTTTTCTCAGTTAGTTCTCAATGGAGTATTGTGTTCAACCGCCAGTCTTGTGGAAAAAATTGATGGCGGCAGCTTTGATGTTGTTGGTGATGCCACCGAAGGAGCTCTTCTTGTTATGGCTCAGAAAGTTGGTTTAATTCCTGATCTTATCCGAGAAAAATGGGTTTTGAAAAAAGAGTTTTCTTTTGATTCGAAAACCAAAAGAATGACGGTTGTTGTTGACGATGGTAAGGAGGAGTTGGTTTTTACGAAAGGAGCTCCAGAATCAATCCTTTCCATTTGCTCGGACATTATTATTGGAGGGAAAGTGATGCCTCTTGATTTTAAACGCAAGAGTCAAATTGAGAGCGAATTTGAACATTTTGCTCGAAAAGGCTTAAGGATGATTGCTTTTTCTTATAAAAGAAAAGACGGCAAAGATTTGGAAAAAAATCAGCTATTTTTAGGTTTTGTTGGTATAGCTGATCCAATACGTGAGGAGGTTAGGCAGGCGGTGATGAAGGCAAAAGAGGCAGGTATAAAAGTAGTAATGATCACCGGTGATAATCATTTAACAGCGGAGGCAGTTGGGATTGAAGCGGGAATAATTGAGGAGGGTGATGATATTATGATTGGCAAACAACTTGATGATTACTCTGATAAAGAACTTCTTTCCATTATTCCCAGAGTTAAAGTTTTTGCCCGGACAAATCCGGAGCACAAATATCGTTTGGTTAAATTATTTCAAAAAATGGGTGAGGTGGTAGCGGTGACGGGGGATGGCGTCAATGATGCTTTAGCTTTAAAGCAGGCTGATGTTAGCGTGGCCATGGGGATAACCGGGACTGATGTTGCCAAAGAAACAGCTCATGTAATTATCACCGATGACAATTTTGCCACTTTAGTTTCGGCAGTTGAGGAGGGAAGAAATATTTTTAATCACATAAAAAACGCCATTAAATATCTTTTAGCTTGCAATGTTGGTGAAGTAATTTACATTCTTTCAGCGGTTATTTTTAAACTGCCGATACTAACTCCCCTTCAGCTTCTTTATATTAATTTGGTCACTGATGGGTTGCCGGCGATTGCTTTAGCGTTTGCTCCCAATGACGGCAATATTATGAGGGAGAAGCCGAAGCGGATAATGGCTGTTCTTGAGAAAAAAGATTTTACCTATGTTTTTAACATCGGTTTGCTGACGGCTATTTTAGCGATGGTTTCGTTAGCTCTTCCATTTGTTTTTAGGCAACAGGTATTGACCGGGACAATTCTTTTTACCACAATTGTCGTTGTTCAACAGTTTATTTTAATTGATCTCTGGCTTTCCCATCGACAAATCATTAACCATCTTCATCTTCTCAAAAAACCAATTTTTCTTGCCGCCTTTTTATTTCCTTTTATTCTTCATCCATTTTTAATCTACTCGCCTTTTTTTCAAAAGGTTTTTAATTTAAAAGCTTTGGATTTTGCTGATTTCCTTTGGTCGATATTGGTGGCTTTTCTTATTCTTATCTTCATTGAGTTTTTAAAAATAAAAAAAAGGAAGATAGTCTCAAAATAAATTAGAAGTGGTTTTTGGAGTATGCATGAGGGAGTAAATTACCGTTTTTACAACGATCGAGCCAAAACGGTGAAAAATTTTCTTAGATTATTATTTTTTTAAAGTTTTAGCTTTCAAGCGTTGAAGTATCACCCAACGGCAAACCCAATTCTTTAGCTTTCAGCACCCGCCTCATAATCTTTCCACTTCTTGTTTTAGGGAGGACATCAACAAACTCAATCTCATCAATTGAGGCAATAGGACCAATTTCTTTACGGACAAGATTATTGATTTCTTTTTTCAGTTCCTCTGATGGCTTTTCACCAATTTTTAAAATGACAAAAGCCTTGATTGACTCTCCTTTTATCGGGTGAGGTTTACCAATAACGGCCGCCTCAGCAACTGAGGGGTGATCAACAATAGCATGCTCAATCTCGGCTGAACCTAACCGATGGCCGGAGACTTTGATAACATCATCATTTCTTCCCACAATCCAAAAATAGCCATCTTCATCAATTTTGGCGCTGTCACCAGTAAAATATAGAAAATCTCTAAACTCTAAATCCGAATTTTCCAATTTTTTTTGTTGTTTTAAATTTTGTATATTTTCATTTTGATTTTTGATATTTGATATTTGAATTTTCTCAAAGTATGTTTCCCTATATTTTTTCGGATCGCCATAAACATCCAAAAGCATTGCCGGCCAGGGGGTGCGGATAACAAGATAACCCTGACGGAGTTGATTGACAGAAGGAGATGATTTTGATAAATTTTGATTTATGAAGGTTGACCTCGTTTGGTGGTTGATCCGGCTTTTTTTAAATAAAGAATTTCCTTGCTCATCAACCACATCAGCGACAATCCCAAAAAATGGTTTAAAACAACTGCCGGGTTTTAAAGGAACAGAGGGTAGGGGAGTTAAGATAAACATTCCGGTTTCTGTCTGCCACCAGGTGTCCATAATCGGGCATTTTTCGCCTCCGATATTTTTATAGTACCAAAGCCAGGCTTCCGGGTTGATTGGCTCGCCAACTGAGCCTAAAATTTTCAAAGATGATAAATCATATTTTTTTGGCCATTCCTCCCCATATCTCATTGCTGCCCGGATAGCAGTGGGGGCAGTATAAAATTTAGTCACTTTGTATTTTTCAATCAAGCTCCACCATTTTCCCGGATCAGGATAATCAGGGACGCTTTCATAAATAAAAGTGGTAATTCCATTTAAAAGAGGAGAATAAACAATGTAGGAGTGGCCAGTAACCCAGCCGGCATCGGCCGTGCACCAGTAGATATCGTCAGGCTGTAAATTAAAAACCCATTTTAAAGTGATATAAGTGCCCACCATATAGCCGCCGTGGGAGTGAACAACCCCCTTCGGTTTACCGGTACTGTTGTGGACAATAAACCCATTGGCAATATAGTTGTGGTTTTTTTCAGTAGTTTTGTCGTAGACGTAACAAAAATCTTTATCATTTTTTTCAACAGTTATTTTTTTAATTTCAAAAAAACCGACATTTTTTAGCGACTCTAACTTTTTAATTCTTTCAAAAATTTCAGAAAGTATATGGATTTTTTCTTTCTTTATTTTTTCTACGTATGGAATAATAGTTTGGATAAATTTAAGATGGCTTTCTTCAGAGATACCTTGCTTATTTGCATGAAGATATTTATGAACTGTATTTATAGATTTATTTGAAATTTCTGCGAGTTCTTTCTGCGAAATTCTACAAATATATACTGCTTTTCTTATTGATGGGATATTTGAAAGTCTAACAGAATTAATTTCTTTTATAAGTTTTTGAATATATTGTAAGATGTAAGAAAGATGATTAATAGTTGTTCTTCTATTAGTATGTTCGTATGAATCAAGAAAAACTCGACGGGATTCCTTTTTATTCAACCGTATAGTCTCTCTAATTTTTTTTATAAGATTATTCAATGGGAGAAAATAAATCATACTGCCGACTCTTTTTCGATCAAAACTGCGCAATAATTTTTGTAATTTGTCTTGTTTAGCAAGAGAAGAAAAACCAATTTTTTTTGAAAATTGATATAGAGATTCTCTGTCAGTAATTCGTAGTTCATAGACAGGTGTCATATATTGTTTTGGACCAAAATGAGTTTTTCGTAATTCCTCACAGTAAGAAGTGACCACCTCAAATCGTAGAAGCAGAAGCGCTAATTTTTGAATAAGAAGTTTACTAGTACTTACTATTTTCACGGACGGATTTTTTGTAATAACTGATCCTTCTGCATTGTATAGCCCGCGGATAAATGCTGCGAGGATGTAGGTTTGTGCCTTTTGAATAATTATTGGAATGTCTCGCTGGTGACTGTTGGCAAAAACTTCCGGAAATGCTTCCTTTAAAAATTGAGAAAAATATCTACTATTGACAATGACTTTTTGGCGGCTATATTTTTTCACTTCTGCCCGAAGTCCTAATTGGTTGAAAAGCTTTTTGTAATAGAGAAGATTTTGGATATCTTTATCAGTTATCTCAACGCGGTCAGGTTTGAGCGAACCATCGCCTAAAAGGACACCGAGTAGTTCGGCAAAGCAAGAATTTAAGTATTTTGGTAAGTCAGGCTTATTAGGAAGTCTTTTAGTGCATTTTTTTTCTTGATAGTTTATATCAAGTTTTGGTAATTCCTGCCGTTCTCCAAAAAATTCTATTTTTTTTGCCATCATGATATGGTCGCCTTTTTGCAGAGTTCTTGCTTCTTTTTCAACGAAGGCGCCATCTTTTTCGAGGACAAAAAAAGGATGGTTTGGGGTAACAAGAATTGATGAAAGAGGAGTTTGAATTTGAAAAAGATACGGTTCTTGTTGATAGTGATATTTTGCCGTGATTTCATCGTTTTCTTCTTTTAAAGTATTTAAGTTTATGTTAGTAACCTTACTTCCTTTTTCTTTTACTAGATTTTCAATTCTTTTAATCTCACCGGAGGAGAGCTGAATAAGAGTGTCTTTATGACAGCAGCCTGAAGTGTACAAAATGTACAAAGGATCAGTCGCCTCCATAATCTCAGTTGAGCAAAGAGTGTCTTGGCGGGCGAGGAGATCATCCCACCATAAAAAACGAACCTGTTTAAATTCTAAATTCGAATCTCGAAATTCGAAACAATTTTCCAAATTCGAATTTTCCAAATTCAAAACGTTTTTATCATTTGAATTTTGGACATTAGGATTTGTTTCGAATTTAGGATTTAGGATTTCTGATTTATTTTTTATTCTTTTAACAACAATAACGTTCTTTACCGTCGGGCAATCTTTTATCGCTTCTTTAACATTTGTTAAACTATCAATAATTTTCTCTTTATAAGGATAAGCGTTAGCGCAGATGACCACCTTTGAGCCGGCATCTAAAATCCTGTTTTTCAAAGCCTCAATTGAAAATCCAGAAAAAACTACCGAGTGAACCAAGCCGATTTTGGCGCAGGCTAACATGGCAATATCTTGCTCGGGGATACGGGGAAGATAAATTGTCACATGGTCACCTTTTTTTAACCCCAAAGATTTCAGTCCATTGGCAAAACGACAGACCTCCTCGTTTAATTGCCGATAAGTAAATTTTCTCACCGCCCCATCTTGTCCCTCCCAAATCAAAGCCAGTTTATCGGCGGTTGGCGTTTTCATCCAGCGATCTAAAGCGTTATAAACAATATTGGTTTGTCCGCCGACAAACCAGCGGGCATAAGGCCATTTCCATTCCAGTACTTTATTCCATGGCTTAAACCATTTTAGTTCTTGGGCGATATTTCCCCAAAAGGCTTCTGGATCTTCAATTGATTGTCGGTAGAGTTTTTCGTAGTCTTTGATGTAGGCTTGATCAACAATTTCTGGTTTAGGCGGGATGATCATAATTTCATTATTAACAAAAAAAATTAAGAAGTCAATTTTCTTAAATTTTTTTATAAAATGAGTGACTTTTTCAAAAAATTTAGCGTATCTTTTCACGACCGCGGCTGAGATGGTAAAAAAGTTATGATAATAGGCAACAGGTGTAAACCTATATCACCTAACAGGTGTTAGACAAATGCTATTTCTCAGAAAATATTAATAACATTGCAAAAATTATTAAAACTACTTTTAGGGGATTTTGATAAAATTATAAAAATGGATAAAGGGGAGGTAATTAAAAAATTGAGTGAATTTATCAAAATTAAATCAGTTTCCACTGATAAAAGCTATTTTGGGCAGATAAAAAAGGCGGTTAGATTCTTAACTTCATGGTTAAAAGAATTAGGTTTTAAAATTGAGGTAATTGAAAAAAATCAAGCGCCACCTTTAATTGTTGGCTATCCTCCGTTTTTTGATGATGAAAAAACAACCGTTGGCATTTACGGTCACTATGATGTTCAACCAGCAGATCCCCTTAGCCAATGGCAAGCTCCTCCTTTTGCGCTTACTTTAAAAAACGGCAAGTTTTTTGGTCGGGGAATAGCGGATAACAAAGGTCATATTGTTCAAAATTTAACAGCAGTTTCATTACTTATGAAAGAAAAAAAACTAAAAAGCAATATTGTTTTTATTTTCGAAGGTGAGGAGGAAACTGGAAGTCTTCATTTTGAGGATATGGTCAGCCAGGTAAAAGATATATTATCAAAAGTTGCTGTCTTTTATTTAACCGATGTTGGGATGCATCGAAAAAATATTCCCCAGATTTTTTATGGTCTGCGAGGAATAGTTTATTTTCAGTTAGAAGTTAAGGTAGGTGAGCGTGATTTGCATTCGGGAGTTTATGGTAACCGAGTTTACAACCCAATAAATGTTATTGCCTCCTTGATTGCCAAGATTAAAAGTGTCAAAACCGGCAAAATCAACATTCCCGGCTTTTACTCCGCCTTTCGCGAAAGGCGGGGTTATAAGAATTGGCGAAAACCCTCAAAAGAGGAACTTGAGATTTTAAAAAAAACCTTAAAAACTGAAAAGGAGGAAAAGGAAGAAGCTGGTGTTTTTGGTTTAACTGAGATTGAAAATTTTGGCGGTCTTTCCTCAAAAATTTTTCCATCGTTTGATTGCCATGGGATTTTATCTGGTTATACCCAAGAGGGGCAAAAAACGATTATTCCCTCCTCAGCTATGGTGAAATTTTCTTTTCGATTGGTTGAATATCAGGATCCTGATGAGATTCAAAGGGTAGTTTTTGATTTTGTAAAAAAAAATTTGCCTAAAGAAGTTAAATGGGAGTTGAAATGCTTAAGTAAATCGGCTCCATTTTATACCGACGTTAACAATGAATTTGTGAAAAAGACAGCGGGAGTTTTGAAGGAAGTTTTTGGCCAAAAACCCCTTTTTAACCGCTCTGGTGGTTCAATCCCGGCAGCGGAAATCCTTTTTCGCCTCTTTAAAAAACCAATTATTTTAACCGGCTTTACCTTGCCTGATGACAACATCCACGCTCCCAATGAAAACTTTGATGAGGAGATGTTTTGGAAGGGGATTGAGGTTTTGAGAAGAGTTTATTAAATCTATAAATCAGTCAGCTTTGGGCGGACAGCGCCAGGTTTTGCTTGATTAAAAAAGACTGCAAGCTACCAAACCATGCCGCAGGTTTTACCGGCAAAATTCCACTATTTTAAAATGGACTTACAATAACACGATCGTGTTATTGTAAGTCTATATTACTTTAATTAAAGGGTTAAAAGAGATTTATTTTAGGACTATTCTTCAGTCTTTTTTTCTTTTTTTGCCGAAGTTTTTTTAAGTTTAGGAAGAATTTGCGAGA
>JBKBJJ010000025.1:0-8054 GCA_046293855.1 Microgenomates group bacterium
GAAAACGCCTCAGCGTTTATCAAATCAGTTGGTGTTGCCCATATTAAATCTGCCTTTATCAAAACCACAATGAGTCCGGCAGTAAAGATTGAAGTTTCTTCCCTATAGCGCTTAACATCCAACATCTAACACTTAACTTCTAGCATCTAACATCTATTTTTTAACTTTTAACTTTCAATCATTATCAATTAGCAACTAAGGAGTTGTTAACGTTAAATCCCAAATCCCAAATTCTAAATCCGAAATCATAAATTTTAAATCCGATATTCGAAACAAATGCTAATGCACCAATTTCCCAAACTTTATTCCTCCTAATAACTAATAACGAATAACTAATAACAAATATCAAATATCAAATATCGAATATCGAAATATTTTTTTCCAAAAAGTTTTAAAGAAAGATTATAGCTTAAATCTTTTTTTTGCCAAGCGGACAATTAAATCAGCAGCATCATCAATTGAAAGATTTGGCCCGGTACGGATAACTAAATCATAGTGATGGGCTTTCCGTGGGTCATGATTATAAACGGTTTTTATAAAATCAATTCTTTCTTCATCAAATTTTTTCAGCCTCTCAATCGCTTTTTCCCGCGATAATTTATCGTATTCCATGCACCATTTTATTCGCTGGTCCATATCGCCAATTATCCTTATTTTTAAAGCATGAGGGAGTAAATATTCAGCGCCTCGGCCAACAATGATAGCATATCCTCGTTGGGCAATAGCCGAGATCACTTTTACTAAATGTTTGTAATAAGAACTTAAACTGAGGTATCTTTTCCCAAAAAAAATCATTAATTAAAGTTTCCACAAAAGGAAGCCTTCTTTCATCAATCTCCTCCACTAATTTTTTTTCCAGTCTCGCTTCTTTGGTGATTCTATCAATTATTTCCTTATGATAAACCCGCCATTTTCCTCCTAATTTTTTTGCCACCAAGAAAGCCGTGGTTCGACCGCCAGCTCTTTTTTCTCGGGAAATGGTGATAACAGGAGGAGGTTTTTCTTCTTTTTTGGAAAATAAGGGAAGATTAAATCTTTCAAAATTTTTGTTAATTAAATCAAAAAGTTTTTTCATAGGATATAATGAAATTATAACACTTATATGATAGATATTTACAAAGAATTTTGGCAATATCTTTCCCAAACTCAAAAAGATTTGATTTTGGAAGGTCAATATTTGATGAACGATATTATCCGCCATCAAGCCTATCATTTTAAAGACTACTCCTTTATCATCTTTCCTTTTGCTAAAGCCTATGAGGGATTTTTGAAAAAACTTTTTAAAGATGTTGGTTTTATTTCTCATTTGGATTATATCAGCGATCATTTACGCTTGGGCAAGTTAATGTCCCCCAATCTCCTCAACCGGTTAGGGGAGCGCTCTCTTTATAAAAAGATTATGGAGAATTCCTCAAAAGATTTAGCTGATAAGGTTTGGAATACTTGGAAACTCGGCCGCAATCAAGTTTTTCATTATTTTCCTCATAATTTAAAATCAGTTAATTTTAATCAGGCGGAGGAAATTGTCAATCAAATTATTCAAACAATGGAGCAGGCATATGAAAAATTAAAGCCGGCAATAAAAACCAATCTCTGATAAAAGTAAGAAAAGTTAAAAACTTACTCAAAACTTTCTGGGATTGAAATATGATTTTGGATATTCGATATTCGATATTAGTTATTCGTTATTTGGAGAAGATTGAAATTAAGAAATTAGGATATTAAGAAATTAGAAAACACTAAAGTAGATTAACCGAGGTTGATTACTTCAGGGCAGGTTGGGAAATTAAAAATCAGGAAATCAGGAAATTTAGAAATTATTTGGGAAATTAAATAATTAGTCTTATTGTTTAATTGTTTAGAATTTAGTGTTTAGAATTTAGGATTTTTGATTTTCTCTTTAGTATCTTCTCTTTTACTACTCATCTACCCAAAAGTGTTCTTGATATTGTTAAAAAATAATGATATTATAAAAAACTTCAAAACTCAAAATTCAAATCTCAAATCCAAAACTTAAATCTTAAATATAAACTAAAAATACTAAAAATAAGAACTAATAATAGGATTGTTAATTGAAAATTGAAAATTGAAAATTTATTATGTATATCTTTGCTTGATCGTTGAACAGATGCCATAGTTTAAAAAGAAAACCATTTTGTACCATATAAGCCGCGGTCGTGGGTTAGATGGTAAAAAAGAGGGAGGATATTAAAAAAAGATTAATAAAAAGAGGAAATTCTATCTTTTATGCGGCCGCTGTTAAGATAGAAAAACCACACCACAGCAATCTAAAATAAAACAAAAATTCTATCTTGGCAGCGGTCGCTTAAAAAATAGAAAAGGGGTTAATAATTTAGGGGAAAACTGAATGCCGATCGTCACATAATTTTCCCCCGCTACTTGATAATTGTATTTACTCAGTGTTGGGGGGTAAAGGTAGTTAAGGGAGTGGGAGATAAAGTTGGCTCAATTCCTTTGATAATCAATTGAATTGCTTCCTGAATTTGCCCCCACTCATTTTCCCCTTCTTTGGGAATTAAAATATATTGACCATCTTGAGAAACTGATGATTGAAGATAATTTTCCGTTGTCAAAACAAAACTTTTTAGCTGATAATAAGAAGCAAAAGCTGCTTCTTGGGAAAATCTTTTTATTTGATTTATGGTTATATCGGTTTTTAAATTATCACCCAGCTGATCAAGAAGGGGAATGATTTTGTTGACAATCCCAAGACTTAAAACTTTTTCCTTTACTGCCTGAAGAAGCAGTTGCTGTCTGCGGGCTCTTCCAAAATCACCACCATCCTCATCAGAGTGGCGGGAGCGAACATATTTTAGAGCGGTTTCGCCATCCATATGACTTTTGCCTTTTTTAAATGTTAAAGTCTGATAGCGACAAGGAAAAGCAAGATGGGGGGCGGAGGTGGCATTTTTTAAAAACTCATCAAGCTTGGGGTTGTCTTTTAATAATCTTTCTTTATCCTCTGGGTTGGCGCCGGGTTGAAGAAACGGTTGCCCCTGTTTAAAAAGCTCCTCGGTTTGCCTGTCGCAGAGATCTTTTTCTTTTCCCTCAATGGGATACTGATAATCAGTAAAAGATTTTTCAATATTAATGTCAACACCTCCTAAAATATCAATCGCTTTTTTAAAACCTTCAAAATTGATAGCAACATAATTGTCAACTGGTAAATCAAAGATAAGGGAGAAGATTTTTTTGAAAGAATAATTTTTTGCTAAATTGGCATAATTACCAGCAAAAAGCTCCATCTGATAAAGACTGTTTATTTTTACATGAAAGTCTCCGCCATTTTTTGTGGGAATTTTCACCCAAAGGTCACGCGGCAGAGAAAAAAGGACTGCCTTTTTGTTTTTTAAATCTAAATGGGCAAGGATAATGGTGTCGGTTAAGTAGGCGCCATCGTGTTTTCCTCCGGCATAGCCTAAAAGAAGGATGTTATAAATGTCTTTTTTTTCTTCAATATGGTTTTTTTGAGGAGTGTAGATTTTTTGGTAGAACTGGTTGGTTTTGAAAAGGAGAAAGAAAAAAGCGGCGCAAATTATTCCCAACATAAGGGCGATTAGTTTTTTCATAAAGTTTAATTATATAAAAAATCAAACTAAAATAGATATTTTTTTATTAGACTTAAAAAGAAGTTAAAGAAGAAAGAACAATATGGACTTACAATAACACGATCGTAGCATTGTAAGTGTATGTTTAATTGGAGATTAAGAGATTGATGAAGAGTTATTTGATGGAGAGTTATAAATTAAGGCGCCGGCAAAAGCTTTGGCGATAGGCGGTAAAAATCTCAAACATCAAAATTTAATATTCCGGATTAATTTTTCTATTTCTTTGTCATTGATTTTATGATACGGCCCACGATGAGGTAATAAAGCTCCCGAGAAGGTTTTGGGGATGTGAAGAAGTTCGTGGATTAAAGTCTTAATTTGTTCACGTTTGGGAAGTTTGTCAAATCGGCGGGCATTAACTTCGATGATATAGTGTGGTTCAAGACCGGCGACTTCTTTAAATAATCTACTCATGCCCCAAATTCGAGCAATGGCGCGGGTTTTGGCGTCATATGAGCGGATACAAAAGATGCGTTTTGGATCAATGTAATTTAGCGATAATTGATCAATCAATTGGACAATCTGTTTTTTGATTTCCGGAGCGAGTGAGTATTTCATCTAACATTAAAGTATAACGGATAACGTAGAACGTATAACGTATAATTTTGAGTTTAAATTGCTAATAACGAATAACTAATAACAAATAACAAATTACTAATTTATTTATCATACGGAAAAACAATCCAGGCATCAATTTTTTTAAATAAAAAAACTACTAACACCTGTTAGGTGAAATAGGTTTACACCTGTTAGTTTTGTTTTATTTTTTTATTTTTGATATCATTTGATTAATGAAAAAAATACTTCATAAAAATAATAAAAAACCAAAAGCAAAAGTTTTTATTGATGGGGCAAATATTTTTTATACGCAAAGGCATTTAGGTTGAATATTGATTGGAAAAAGATGATTAAATTTCTTTCTGAAAAATTTGATGTGATTGAAACCCGCTATTATACTGGTTTTAAAGACGGTGATCAAAAGATGAAAAAATTTCTTGCTCGTCTTAGACAATTGGGGATAAAAACACTAACTAAACCGCTAAAATTCATAAAAGACAAAAAAGGCAATTTAATTTACAAATCTAACAGCGATGTAGAGATGACGGTAGACATTCTCCTTGAAGTTAATAATTTTGAAGTGTTAATCTTGATTTCCGGGGATTCTGATTTTATTCACTTAATTAAAGTTTTACAAAAGCATTTTCAGAAAAAAATAGTTGTTTATTCTTCTCGAAAAACAATCGCTTGGGAATTAAAATTGACAGCTGATAGATATTTCTTTTTTTGAAGATATTAAATCTAAAATTAAAAGATAAAAAACCCGTCCCGCAGAGACGGGACGGTACTGTAAAACAGTTTTAATATACTAAAAGAAATAAAGATTGTCAATATGAAAAAAATATTTTTTTCATTATTGGTTATTGGTTATTTGTTATTGGGAGGAGTTTTTGGAAAAATAGTTTTGGCTGAGGAGATAAAAGATTTTAGTTCAAAAATAAATATCAATAAAGACGGAACAGTCGATGTTGAGGAGAGAATTATTTATGACTTTGGTGATTTGAAAAGACACGGGATTTTTCGGGAGATTCCTTTTATTAAAGTTAATCGCGATGGGAAAAAATTTATCTTGGAGTTTAAAGATTTTAATGTAGTTGATGAAAAAGGATTAAGCTATTTGTTTACCAAATCAAAAGAGGGAGAAAAAATAAAATTAAAAATTGGCGATCCTGACAAAACTATCTCCGGCACTCATACTTATATCATCTCCTACAAAGTTTTAGGAGCCTTAACCTATTTTTCCGATCACGACGAGCTATATTGGAATGTGACGGGAAATGAGTGGTTGGTGGGGATAAATTCTGCCAAGGCTGAAATTTATCTCCCTTCGCCAATTGAGGAAAAAGATTTAAAAACTAAATGTTATACCGGCAGTTTTGGTTCAACTTTAACTGACTGTCAAATTTATATTAGCAATGATAGTAAAAAAATTATTTTTGAAACAACCAGACCTTTTATAGCAAAAGAAGGATTAACCATTGTTGTTGGTTTTCCCAAAAATATTGTTGCCGTTTTGGAGCCTAAAAAATACATCAGTTTCTGGGAAACTTTTATTGGTAGGACAGTTGCTTTTTTAATTGGTTTGGCGGCATTTATCTGGTATTTGGTTTTGCCAGTTTATATTGCCTATCGCTGGTTCAAATATGGTCGCGACCCAAAATCGGTAGAGGTGGGGGAGACGCGAGCTTGGTTTGATCCGCCAAAAACACCCAGTGGAAAAAGATTTTTAACTCCGGCTGAGGTGGGAGTATTAGGGGATGAGCGGGTTGATTTAAAAGATATCTGCGCCACCCTTGTTGATTTGGCAAGGCGGGGATATTTGCGGATTGAGGAGAGAGAAAAAGGTGATTTTTGGCTTATTAAAAAAGAAAAATCAACTGGTCAGTTTTTGCCTTTTGAAAAATTATTATTAGATAAATTCTTTAAATCAAAAAAAGAAATCAGACTAAAAGAGGAACATCTTTATGAGGAGGTTGAGGAAGTAAAAGATGCCATTTACAAACAGGTGGTTGAGGAGGGCTTGTTTCCGGAAAATCCCGATGAGATAAGAGCAACAATGGGTGGCTTGGGGATTTTTGCTTTTTTAACCGGAAATCTACCCCTTTTGTTTTCTATTTTTCTTTTTGGAAGACACCTGCCAAGAAAAACTCTTGAAGGTGTTAAAGCAAAACTGGTGGCTTTTTCCTTGCGCAATTTTTTAAAATCGCAAGAGCGTCAGTTGACTTTTCAGGCTGATAAACAGATGATGTTTGAAAAACTTTTGCCTTATGCGGTTGTTTTTGGGGTGGAAAAAATTTGGGCAAGGCGATTTGCCAATTTAGATTTAAAACCACCAGAGTGGTATCAAGGGTATCAAGGAGGCAGTTTTAGCAGCATCAATTTTACCAATAATTTAAATTCTTCCCTTTCAAGTTTTCAACAAGCGGTAACTTCAACCACAAGCACCAGTGGATT
This sequence comes from Microgenomates group bacterium, assembly GCA_046293855.1. Classification (GTDB taxonomy): domain Bacteria; phylum Patescibacteriota; class Microgenomatia; order UBA1406; family GWC2-37-13; genus CALLVF01. The sequence continues at coordinate 6,642 of JBKBJJ010000025.1, forward strand.
TTCTTCAGGATTTTCTGGTGGCTCCTCCGGAGGTGGTGGCGGTGGAGGAGGTGGTGGTTCATGGTAGGCTAGTTAAAAGTTAAAAATTTAAATTAATTGTTATAACGTTCTTTTCTAAATTCATCTCCCTAAAACCTTCCGCGATGGTAATATGATTTTGATATTCGATATTCGATATTAGATATTCGTTATTCGTTATTAGTTATTAGTTATTTGGAGAAATTGAGTATGTATATCTTTGCTTGATCGTTGAACAGATGCCATAGTTTAAAAAGAAAACCATTTTATACCATATAAGCCGCGGTCGTGGGTTAGATGGTAAAAAATTATCATTTGGATGATAAACTATCCAAAAAATTTAATAAAAAAAAGTAAAAAATTTAATAAAGAAAAGTTAAGGGTGCAAAGCTAAGATATCTGTTGGGTGACTAAAATTAAAATTGAAAGTATTAATTGTTGGCAGTTGGGGGTTATATATTGACAGTTAAAATCTCTTTTATTTTTTTGACAATGGCGCCGGCGCAGATTTCCTCGTAGTCTAAAAGTTGCTGCGTGGTGCCGCTTTTTGGGGTTTTTGTCACCGCCAAAGAAAATACAGGGGTTTTTTCTTGAGACAAGGCGCTTTTTACTGCCTCGCCAAGCCCGCCTTCCTCAAAGTGATCTTCAACGGTGACAATTGCTTTTGTTTGCCAAGCAGCTTTTTTTAAGGTTTGAATGTCAATTGGTTTAATACTGTATAAATCAACAACTTTTATCAAAATATTTTCTTTTTTTAACTGCTCATAAGCTTTTAGCGCTTCAAAAACGGTTATGCCGGCGGCAACAACTGTTATCTGATCGTTTCTGCTTTGGCGCAAAATTTTGCTGCCGCCAATTGGGAAATCTTCGTCTTCCTTATAGAGAATTGGCGTTTCACTTCTTGTGGTTCTGATATAAACAATGCCATAATGTTTAGCCGCCTCCTCAACCAATTTTTCAGTGGCGACAGCGTCAGCTGGATACAAAACCACACTTCCCAAAATTGCCCGAAACATGGCGATATCTTCCAGACCCATTTGCGAGGGGCCGTCTTGCCCAATGGAAACACCGGCATGAGAGCCAACAAATTTTATGTTTGCCCGTGAATATTGACTCATTCTTATCTGATCAAAAGCTCGGCTCCAAAAGGCAGCAAATGTTGAGGCAAAAGGAATTTTTCCTCGGCAAGACAGTCCCAAAGCCACCCCGGCCATATTTTGCTCGGCAATAAACATCTCAAAAAAACGCTGTGGGTATTTTTCTTTGAAAGTTTGGGCAAAAGTTGAGTTTGAAACTTCTGCATCCAAAACAACCAGGCTGGGGAAGCGGGGAAAAATTCTCACTAAAGCATTGCCATAGGCAGCTCTGGTGGAGACAGGTTTATCTTTTGGGTAA
>JBKBJJ010000026.1:0-8024 GCA_046293855.1 Microgenomates group bacterium
TGGGAATGGTTTTGGCAAGTTTTATATAAAGGCTTTTTCTTCGCTCATCATCTAATTTTTGGGCAAGATATATCCCAAAAGCCTGAAAGTCACGGGAAATGTATTTGTCTTTTAAGGGGTTGAAGGTTTTTAAGATCTCTTTGATGGATTGCATAAAATATTATCCTCCTAAAAGAGGAACAAGCTTTGTTTCCAAAATCCGTTTGAGAGAATAGTTGGTTCGGACATGATAATGAGCTGCCAAGTAAGGATTTTTTTCGATAAAACTTTTAATAAGGGCAGCTGCTTGTTGAGGGGAGGTTGTTTTATAATTAATATAATTAACATAGTTGCCGGCGATTTCTTTGAAGACAGCTAAATCAGAAACAAAAATCGGGGTTTTGGAAAGAGCCGACTCCACTAAAGGAAGGCCAAAATTTTCGCTTTTTGAAATGAACAAGACAATATCAGATAGCTCGTAAAGATCATGTATTTCTGACGGTTTAAGATAGCGATGGAAATGATCGCTAAGAAAAAAAACATTTTCTTTTAGACCAAGCTTATCAATTAAAGTTTTTAATTTTTGCAAATACTCCACCGTCGATTGATGGCGGGAGACATTACCAGTCACGAGATAACATACTTTAGGATAAGTTTTTTTCAAATTAGCAACAATTTCAAGGCAATAGTCTAAGTTTTTCCGGTCTAAAATGTTGACCGGTGAAAGTAAAAGAGGAAATGATTCAAGTAAGCGGTAGTCTTCAGCCATGGCGGCAACTGATTCATCAAGTTCTAAAAATTTATCAATCAATACGCCACCAGGAATAACAACCACCTTTTCCGACGGAAGATTCATCAGTTCAACCAACGGTTTTTTAAAAGTTTCGGAAATAGTCACATAACTAATTTGATCTATCGGAGTTGTTAACAGCTTCTTTTCGATGTCAGAATGGACGACTTTTGCCAATTCTTTGATCTTGAATTCATGAATATAGGAGTGATCGTGAACCCATGCAATAAATTTTTTTTCCGGATGTTTTGGAACATAATGGCGAAAAGCTTCAATAAATGGAAGATTACGGACGATAGTCAACATGTTATGGACGATAATAACATCTTGATCAACCAGTAAAGACTCCAGCTTTTGTCCGATGATTTTGGCGGTTTGGTAAAATTCTTCATCAATCACTCCTTTCTCAAGGATTTTTTCTTGCAGGGTTGGATTAAAGTTCATCACCGATTGAAATTCGGGAATGACTGTCAGTTTTATCTGTGGATCCTTCTCCTCGCCCGATCCGGTAAAAATAGACACCTGATAGCCGAGCTGAGTTAAGACTAAAGCATGTTCTTGAAGGAGTATTTCTACCCCGCCAGTGGCAGGCGGATAGGCAAAATGGAGGAGAGCAATTTTTTTCATAATTCAACTCCATTCACCACAGGTTCACTTCTTGTTTAAACTAATAATTTCTAAATAAGTCTTTTCGTAATTATCAACCATCGTTTCGCTGCTAAAGTTTTTTACAACGTGGTGACGGCAGTCCTGAGGTTTTATAGAGTTAATTTTAGTCAAAGCTTGTTTTAATCCTTCAATGCCTTTTTCAGGGGGAACGACAAAACCAGTTTTTCCATCAATAACTAGTTCTTTAACCGACCCGCGGTCAAAACCGATAACTGGAGTTCCGCAGGACATCGCCTCGGCCATCACCAGACCAAAGGGTTCATCCCAGTTGACGGTCATTAAAAATGCTTTGGCTTTTTGCATCAAAGCGGCAACTTCCGGTTTTGTCAAAGTTAATTCGGAATTAACTCCCCCAATCCATTTTATTTTATCACTAAGGTGTGGTTTAACGTCTCGGTTATAAAAATTTATATCTTCAACGTTACCCCCCAAGAGGAGTCGGCTGTTAGTTTCTTGAGCTAATTTTATCGCCCACCTGACTCCCTTAGGATCCATAAAACTTCCATCTTTTTTTTTAGCTTTTGCGAGTCTTCCAAGCCACAGAAGATAATCTTCTTTTTTGTCACAAAAACTATAAATATTAGTATCAATACCGTTATAGATTACTTTATAAATTTTTGTTTTCTTAAAAAGATTTTTTTGAGCATTGGATATAGATATTAAGTAAGTTTTATCAAAAAAGCTGAAAACCTCATCGAGTTCTGGTGTTACCTGATCGTGGATGGTAGTTACTATAGGTGTTGATATTTTATCAGCCACAAGAAGATTAATAAATTCAGGATAAGTATGGTTGTGAATAATATCAAAGTTATTGCCAATTTCTTCAAGTTTTTTCGCTAATCTTACTAAAAAAGAAGTCTCAGTCAGGAACGGATTTTCAAAAGGAGGCAGGTCAACAAAAGATTTTTGAATAATTGGTATTGTTATTGCTCCCTTAATTTGACTATCGGCTGTTCCTAATAAAGTTACTTTATGTCCTTTTTTGACAAGGCCGCTAACAAGCTCAAAGATTATTCTCGGTCGTGATGAAAGAGCTTTTTCATTAACTGCCCTTTTTAAAAGGGAAACAATCAAGATTTTCATAAAATAAATAATTAAATAATAACAAAAAAATAACAAAAAAAGAAATTACTTTAAATGATTGAAGTATGCGAATTTTTGATAAATGTTTTCAAATCGATGGCCAATCGTCTCCCAAGAAAACTTGGCAACTGCAATTTCTCTTGCTTTTTTTGCCATCTTTAATCTTTTTTCTTCATTTTCCAAAAGAAAATTAACTTTTTGAGCGATGTCATTAGCATTTCTCGGTTTAATAAATAAACCGTTTTGGCCATCTTTTACTGCTAAAGGAATCCCTCCTTTTCTTGTGACAACAACTGGTGTTTCACAAGCCATTGCCTCAAGGATGACCAATCCTAAAGGTTCATCCCAGATTGAAGGCGCAACAAAAACATCAGCTCGGCTGTAAAATTTAATTAAAGTTTGAGTGTCATTATTTAGATGGCCAAGGAAGCGAACATTTTTTAAATTTAGATCTTTTGTCAGTTTTATTAAATTGCTTTTTTCGGGACCATCGCCTAAAATCATAATTTCAGCTGGAATTTTTTTTGCTGCTTTAATTAGATATTTTACGCCTTTATAAACCGTTAACTTGCCGGCGAAAACAACCACTTTTTTTCCAGCTAGATTAAACATTTTATCAATATCTTGAGAAGCGACTTTTTTAAATTTATTAACATCAACCCCTCCTGGAATAACTCGCACTTGTTTTCGGTATTCATCGCCAAAAATTTTTAGCATCCATTCTTTAGTGTAATAAGAGTTAGGGATAATTCTTCGGGCGCGACGGAGGGCATCAAGAGTGAGAGCGATATAACGCTTATTTTTTTGGGTGGTAGGCAATTCTGATCCATGGATACTAATGACGTAAGGAATGAGATAAGTTGATTTAATAAACCTGGCTGCCCAAGAAAAAGGAAAGGCATGATGGACATGAATAATGTTGGGTTTAAAATCTTCCACTGCTTCAACGGCATGGTTTAAGAAGGTTTTGTAAATAACAAGCATTTCTTTTGGAGTGAGATCTTTATAAAGTCGACAATTTTTCCATTCTGGATGACCGGTAAAAGCCACATAAAAAGGCATTCTTACAGGATAAATTTTTACTCGTTCAACGGGTCGTTTATCAGGGCAAACCATCGCCACTGAATGATGTTTAGCTATTTCTTTAGCTAAATATCGAGCATAAGTCCCAGAGCCTGAGCCGTAGAGGGGAAAAGTTTGCAAATATAAAATTCTTAATTTATTACCTAACATATGTTAATTGTAATGTAATTAGATATATTTAAAATATTATATCATCTTATATTTTGTTAAGCACCATTGAGCAGAACCGAGGGGGAGGACTTTCAGGTATTTTAATAAAGCAAAATAAAGCAAACAGCATCTGTTTTTCCACCTAAAAATTTTAAATATTTCATCACATAATTTTGATCGTTAAATCCTCGCCAGAAAAGAGAATATCCATTACCAGATAAACCGGCAAAGATTGGCGATCACCTGAGGAAAATTCGTGTTTTTTATGCGATCGTAGTGTAGATACGAAAATGAATAATAGGTAAACCTTAATTTTCAATATTGATTTTCTTTTTTAAGATAGCTAATATAAAAGTTAGTATGTCCAAATACGTTCCCGATATCTCCTCCCGTCGATGGGTGATTATTTCTCCACAAAGGATTAATCGGCCCGAGGATGATTTTAGTCAAAATAAGAAAAAAAAACTCTGCGTATTTTGTCCCGGTCAGGAAAAGATGACCCCAAGCGAAACCTTTCGATTGGGAAAAGGTGAGAAAGATAAGCCCGGGTGGCGAGTCCGTGTCGTTCCCAACAAATACCCAATTACCGACCTTCATGAAGTGATAATTCACTCGCCTGATCACGAAAAAGATATCGATATCTTGCCGCTTTCCCAAGTTGAGCTTCTTTTAAAAACGTATCGTGTCCGTTATCAATTTTTCAAACCTAAAGGCCAAGTTTTAATTTTCTGCAATCACGGAGAGCATTCAGGAGCCTCATTAACTCATCCTCACTCCCAGTTGGTTGTTATCCCTAACCAAATTAACCTTGATACTTTAACCCGTGAACCTTTAAACAATATCGTTGAGGAAAATAATTTTTTTTATGTTTACTGCCCTGATTTTTCCCAATGGCCTTATGAAGTTTGGATTACGCCCAAAAAAGAAAACACCTTTTTTGGGGAAATCACTGATGAGGAAATTGCCGATTTGGCGGTAATTTTACAAAATACGCTTAAAAATTTAAAAAAAATTTCTAAAGAATATTGGTTAAACAAAGATGGTTTTGCCTACAACTTCTATATTTATCCAAAAGAAAACTGGTATATGCGGATTATCCCTCGTTTAGTTCATCGGGCTGGCTTTGAGCTGGGAACCGGGCTTTCAGTTAATGTCGTTGATCCTTTAATTGCTGCTGAAAAATTGAAAGGATTAGAGGAGAGGATGGAGAATGTTTTAAAAAGATTAAAACGTTATTAGTTATTCGTTATTTGTTATTGGCATATCAGTAAAAGAAATTCCCGATGATGAGTAATTAATAACCAACAGCCATTTTTTTCTTTTCCGTTTTTACTTCTTTTCCCCTTTCATCAGTGAGGACAATTTGGTAATAAATTTCATTTTCTAAGTTTAAATCACCGGTTGTTAATTGATGGATGGTTTTTGCCTCGCCAGAGATAATTTTTATAACGGTTTTTTTCTCAGTTCTATCTTCAAAGATAATTTTTGAACGAAAGGGTGTTTGAGTTTTGAAAAAAATAAAAAGATATGGCCCGGAGCGGGAAAGATAAACTTTTTTGACCAAATCATGGGCGCTGGCAGGCGCTAGCCCCTTTTGAAAAAAAGTATAATTGACCAAAGCCGTCATAAAAAACAACCCGACCGCGCTTAAAATTATGACAGCTTTTAAGGAAGGGAAAGGGATATGCCAGAGTTTAAAATATTCAATTTTGGCTGCCTGGGCTTTTTTGAATTTTATTAAATCATCAGGGTAAGCAAAAATCCCGCTGCATTTTGGGCAACGAAGAAGGGTAACATCGGGGGGAAGGGGAGTTGAAATTGATTGAAATTGGTCCGCCAGAGGCGGATTAGTTAAAATCGGTTTAAGGAGAGTTTGATCTTTTGGGCATTTTTTTACCTCCCCTGAGATTTCATCGCTTTGTTTATCTTTGCTTAAACTTTGGGCGGTTTCAACCGTTATTCGATTAATCCCATTTTCTTCAAAAAAAGAGCCACCACAATTTCCACAATGAAGAATATTTTGTTTATCAGCGGTAACTAAACTCATCGGTTGGTGGCAATTGGGGCAGAACATAGACTATATAAAATATAAAAAATAAAATATAAAAAAGCAAATTGGAAAAGTAAATAGGTTGCGTTATTTAGAGACGGTCGTCCCCAAATAACGCAATAAAAATAGAAAACTATTTTTTAAGGATATTTTTAAACAGTGTGAGAATAACAATAAGAAAAAGGTTTGTCAGTAGAGAAAGAAGTAAATAAAAATTAATTTTTTCAAAAAGAGAAGAAAAGATAGCCAGTAAATTTTTATTTTTAAAAATAAAATCCAATTTAATATCAAAAACATAAATCACTCCAATAAAGATTAAGACGGTGGGGATGATATAAATAAAATCAACCAAATCTTTTTTTGAGGAAAACATAGTGGAGGAGATGGCAAAAACAAGATAGCCAAAAAAAATATTGCCCCAAAGGTTGCCGCTGGGGAAAAGTTTGAAAAAGGACAAAAAAAAGAAAAAGAAAAGTCCGCCAAAAACAGGAGCAACCCCAACAAGAAACCCTCTTAAAAAATCTTTTTTCTCATAGACAACATGGCCGAGTTTAGTTTCGGCTCCTTCAAAGCGGGGAAAAATTTGCAGATCGTCGACTTTAAGAAAAAGGGCAGTGGCAGCAAAAAAATGAGAAAGTTCATGGACGATGGTACCGGGGAGAAAAATTAGCGACATTAAAAGAAAAACTGTTTTTTGATTTTTAATAAAACTTTTTAAAAAATAAAAAAGGTTGTTGATAGTGATTTTTGAAAGGAAAAAGAGAACGGTGAGTTGGATAAGAAAAAATGGAAATAAAAATTTAAGGCTGCCCATAAAAGAAAATTATTATTGTCGACCACCGCTTAATTCTCTTGAGCTTTGCACAATTAGAAGGATAGCCAAAAGAGCAATTATTGTCCCACCTGTTTTTCCTAATTTTGCCACTTTATCTAAAATTTCTTTTTTTTGAGCCTCTGATATTTTTTTACCAAGGGCTTCAAGCTCAACAAGAGTTTTTATCGGCGAGGTTGCCTCTGGTGATATGTCTTCACCCGCTTCTAATTTTTGATAATGACTTTCAATAGCGTCAGCTAAAGTTTTTTCGGTTTCACCCAATTGTTTTAATTGTTGTTGGGCTTGAATAATGAGGGCCTCGTAAGCTGATTTTTTTTCATCTGGTAATTCTTCCGCGTAGTTTTGTATTTTTTTAATTGCCTCTTCTATGGGTTTGTCAGTTGGTATTCCTGCCGAGGAAAGAAAACCGATGATTTGGCCGGCATCAGGTACCTCGGGTAAGGCATTAATGGCGGTGATTAATTGTCTTTGCCATTGAGGAAGATTGGGATTTTGAAGAACTTTGTTTCTTTCTTGGGGGGTTTGAGGTATCTTAAAAATTCCCAAAATGTCATCACGGGTTAAAAATCCAAACCTTCTGGCGGTTTCTGCTAAATTTGTTTCTTGTCCTGATAAATGCTTACCTATAAAATCAGCTTGTTGGGGAGAAAAACCAACGGTTAGTGCCATATCACGGACTAGATCATAAGGAGAAAATTCAACAACCTTGTTTTCTTCAGGATAGATGGCGGTGATAGTTGTTATTTTTCCCTTTTCATCGGTTTTAATCCGTGGATTTTGATATTCTATTAGTTCAGACTTTTTTTGTGGAGGGGTTTGTTCATCTGGGGTTTTGTCCTCTGGTCTGGAGTCGGAATTTTCTGATTTAGCCGGCGCAGCTTCTTGCGAAGATTCATCTTTTATTGGTTCAACATCTGTCTTAAATGAGTCTGTTGGTCTTTCAGATCCATTTAATATATTAAGGAGAGCTTGAGCAGTTCTTCTTTGATCTTCTTTTTTTTGTTGATCACCTTCTTTAGCTTGTTGTTGGCCGTCTTCTTGAGGAGGGGGCTGAGCAATTTTTTGCAGTCGGCTTTTAACAATCCTTAAAAATTCCTCAACACCAAACGAGGTTTCAGCTGATCTTGATCCTCCAGTTTTATCAACACCATATGAGGTTCCCTCTGATCTTGATCCTCCAGCTTGTGGAGGCTTTGCCGCTCCAATTTCCGGTGTTACAGCACCTTCCATAAAAAAAATTTTACTTGAAAAGAAATAAAAAAACAATTATCATTTTCTTATGACAACAATTGCAGGGCCAATTACACCAATTTCAACAGGAGCACCTGAGGGTGATCAAGGTCGCCGAGCGGCTAGAAAAAAGCTGAGGTTGGTGGAACCGTTAA
>JBKBJJ010000027.1:0-7981 GCA_046293855.1 Microgenomates group bacterium
CTAACTTAAGAAGATTTTTGTATCCTTGAAAATTCTTTGCTAAAAGGACTAGGTGATATTGATCACGCTCCAATCCAGCCTGTTTATCAAAACGGGAGTTTCTTGCTTTATAAGCTTCAACGCCAATAATTGGTTTAATGCCCGCCTCTTTTGCCTTAAGATAAAATTTAAAAGCACCATATAAAGCGCCATGATCTGTTATTGCTAGGGCTGGCATTCCCAATTGAGAAGCTCGACGAATAGCCTCGTCCATCCGCGCCATTCCATCAAGTAAAGAGTACTCGCTGTGATAATGAAGATGAACAAATGACATAAAAAATCAAAATGCAAAATTTAAAAATTTGGTTTTTCTGATTTTATTTTGATATTTGATTTTTGATATTTGATATTACTAATTTAGGATCAGCTTTTCCTTTCACCTCTTTCATTACCTCTCCCACCAAAAACATTAAGGCGTTTTGTTTTCCTTTTTTATAATCATCAACCGCTTTTTTATTAACTTCAATAACTTTAGCAATAACATTCTCAAGTAATTTTTTATCAATTTGCCCAGGATTTAATAATTCAATTGCCGATTTAACAAACTGATCAACAGACAATAAGGGCGAAATTTTTTTATTAATAATTAAGTTAGCAATAGTTTGATCGATGTTTTTAACTTTTAACTGTAATTTTGGGCTTTGTCCTTTAAGCTTTAAGCTTACCTTCTCAAAAAAATCAGCAATCTCCTTATTTCTTGTTAGTAAAAAGGCTTCGTTATATCTTAATCCAAAATCACTGATATAGCGTTGTAGTCTTCTGCTTGGAAGTTCAGGAATAGTAATTCTGGCGAGATACTCGTCTGAAAAAACAAGCGGTGGGATATCAGGTTCAGGAAAATATCGATAATCATGAGCATATTCTTTGGATCTTTGTGAATAAGTTATTCCTTTTTTATCATCGAATCCTCGAGTTTCTTGAATTGGGATTTTTCCTTGTCTTAAAATTTCAACCTGCCTTCCTATTTCATAATCAATCGCCTGCTTAACAAAACGGAATGAATTGATATTTTTAATCTCAACTTTATAACCTGGTAACTGATCCATTTTGATTTTTGATTTTTGATTTTTGATTTTTATACTAATATTCGGTTCCAACCTCATACTTCCTTTCTCCATATCCGCATCAGATACACCAAGATAGCGAATAATCACCTGCAATTCTTCCAAAAATCTTTTTACATCATCAGAATTATCAAAATCCGGCTCGGTGACAATTTCAACTAAGGGGACACCGGAGCGATTAAAGTCTATCAATGTTTCATTGCCGGCATGAATTAACTTGCCGGTATCTTCTTCTAAATGAACTCGGCGAATTTTGAAAATTTTTTCATAGTTTAATTGCTTCAATGTTTGATTATTTTGATCAGTTGAATCTTGATTTCTGACTTTAAGGTAACCATCAATGGCAATCGGCTCATCATATTGACTAATTTGATATCCCTTTGGTAAATCAGGATAAAAATAGTGCTTTCGATCAAACTTGGAAATTTTATTAATCTGGCAGTTTAACGCTTTAGCAATCATTATTGTCCACTCAATTGCTTTTCTGTTAGGTACTGGTAATGCTCCTGGTAATCCCAAACATACAGGACAAGTCTGGGTATTTGGTTTCTTACCAAAATGGTCAGCGGAACAACGACAAAACATTTTTGATTGAGTTTTTAACTCAACGTGAATTTCAAGACCAATTACCGGCCGATAATTTTCCATAAATTTTTCCATAAACTAAAGGTTTAGCCTCAAATCAACCCCAAGGGTTGTTTAGGTTTAAACCTTGGTATTTTTAATCAGGATAATTTTTAACTCCCTGCTTGATCACTCCAAAAAAATCGGTTTCTTTTTCAAACTGATAGGCTAAATTTAAAATTGTATCCTCCTCAAAATAGTTACCAATTATTTGCATTCCAATTGGCAAGTTATTCTTGTCCAAACCAACCGGAAAACTGATAGCGGTTAAACCAGCAACCGCCGAGGGCTCAGAGAGCATATCCATTAGCTCTCCAAAAAATGGATATTTTTCTGATTCTCCCAGTTTCAAAGCAGTAACCGGCATCGTTGGGGCAGCAATGACATTAACTTCTTTGAAAACTCGTTTAAAATCTTCAATAATTAATGTTCTCACTTTTTGCGCCTTTTTATAGTAAGCATCATAATATCCATAGGAAAGAGTATAAGTTCCCAGCATAATTCTCCTTTTTGCTTCCGCTCCAAAATAGTCTCGACTGTTGCCATATCTTATTCCATCGTATCTTGATAAATTAGAGGAAACTTCCGCTCTTTGGATGATGGTGTAAACAGAAATGGCATATTTTGGGTGAAGAAGTTTTATTTTTTTAATCTTATGACCCAATCTTTCCAAAATTTTAATTGCCGAGATTACTTTTTCTTTTACCTGATCATCAACGCCATCAAAATATTCTTCAGGCAATCCAATTTTCAATTTTTTTCTTTCCTTAAGAAGTTTTAAATAATCGGGTACTGGTTCTTTAGCGCTGGTGGCATCAAAACTATCTTTGCCTGCAATCAAGCCTAAGACATAGGCAGCGTCTTCAACAGTTAAAGTTAATGGGCCCGGACAATCTAATGAAGATCCCATGGCAATTACTCCATAACGAGAGACTCTACCGTAGGTAGGTTTAATCCCCACCAGTCCTGTCCAAGATGCTGGTCCACGAATTGAGCCGGCAGTTTCTGTCCCCAAAGCAGCCGGAGCTAAATAGGAGGAAACCGCCGCTGCTGATCCTCCTGATGAGCCTCCCGGCGTTCTTGATAAATCCCAAGGATTTTTTGGTGGTCCGTAATCGGAAGTTTCACTTGATGAACCATGACACCAAGCATCTAAATTAGTTTTACCCAAGATACTAAAACCATTCATCAACAGTTTCTTTGTGACGGTAGACTCATATGGAGGAATAAAATCATCTAAAACTTTTGATCCAGCGGTTGTCCTTATTCCTTTAGTGCAGTAAATATCTTTAACAGCTACCGGCAAGCCTGCTTTATTTTCTTCAACCACTGTTATAAAAGCGTTTAGCTTTAAGTTGTATTTTTTAATTCTGTTTATGAAATAATGCCAAAGCTCTTTTTTCGAGAGACTTTTTTTTTCGATTAAATTTTTTAATTCTAAAATTGATTTTCCTAATAAACTCATCGTTAAAACTTTACAAACTTTCTAACTTAAAACTAACTTAAATTGCTCTTTAACCAGAAAATAACCGTTTTTTTTATTTTTAGCATTAACCAATGCTTCTTCCAGGGTTAATTTTTGTGAATTTTCTTCTCCATCCTCAAAAAAAACGTTGGTTAAATTTGTTGTTTGGGAAGTAGGATTTACATTTTTTGTATCTAACTGATTAAGGTTATTGACATAATCCACTGTTTCTTCCAATTGCTTTGTATATTTTTCAATCTCGGTATTGGTTAATTTTAATTTTGAAAGTTTTGCTAAATGAAGGATGTTATCTTTTGTTAACTTATTTTTTTTCATAAACTAATTATAACTAAATTTTAACTAACTTTGACTAACAACGACAACTAAAGGTGTTTGTTCATCAGATTGGCCCATCGGATTATCAGCAAAGATCTTCTCAATTAATTCATTCGGTAACCCTGTTGAATTACCTAAAACATTCTGTCCTAAATCATTAGCATCAATAATCACCACTCCTAAAAAATTTTCAATTTTAAATTTTGATTTTTGATTTTTATTAATTTTTGATTTTATCCAATTGTGAATGTCTTCAGCCACCTTTTGAGGATTTTTTGGTCCTAATTTAGCCGATACATTAGAGGGGTATAGAGAATATTCCGTTGGTCCATCAATTGAGCGGACAGCATCACCGACGATCCAATAAAACAATCCCCGCAAACCAAAGAGTTTTGTCACCGCCGACACCAAAGCTGCTAAAAAAATCCGCAGCCATCCAACTTCATTGATTGCCAACTGCATTGTCCAAGGGCTGCCAAGACCGATTCCGTAAGGAGTTTTGGTAACAAAATGGGAAAGAATCTTTGCCATCAAAGTCGGTTTAATCTCCCAAAGAAAATAACTTCTTCCCTGGGCAATGGCGACAATTTTTTCCGAAACTACTAAAAAGAATTTATTTTTATTAACGTAGCGAGCTAAATTTTTTCGAGAGTGGATGTTTGAGGAGCGAAGCGCCGAGTTCACTTGAGATAAAAATTTAGCGAACGAGTCATAAATTTTTTGGGAATAATCATCTCCCTTTTTAAACAACTCTGTTCTAATCGGATATCTTAAATATTTTTTCCCCTCCACCTCAATCTCCAGCTTTTTTCCTTCATTTGGCTCCCCCCATTTTCTAACTTTGCAAACTTTAACTTTATAACTTTTATCAAAAAATATTCTCAGCCATAACTCTAAATTTAAAAGCCTCCAAAACAACATCGTGTCTTCAACTTTTCCTTCAATAAATTTTTGAAAGGCTTTTAATACTTCCTGATGATTAAAATATTTTCTTTTAGCAAATGATTCTGATAAAAAAATTTCATAAATTTTATTTTTCATCCTCATGAACCATTGATATTCTGGTGTCGTAAATCCTATCTTATTTCGCCTTTGATTAATCTCTTTTGGCAATAAATTTTTTGTTACCTCACGTAAAACAAATTTATTCCAACCATTATTAATTATTGCCTCTGTTGGAAGACTAAAAAGATATCTTGCCAAATTAAAATCTAAAAATGGCACCCGCCCCTCAATAGAAAATCTCATGCTATTTTTATCTTCATAGCGCAAAAGGGAAGGAAGACTAAAATAAAAAATATCCTCAATCAGACGTCGTTTAAGATTATCAACAGTCGGGGAGTGACGTTCATGTAAAAATTTAACAACAAATTGTTTCTTTAACAGCTTATCAGCCGATATTTCTTGCTTGAAACCAATTATATGAATTAATTTATTTAAACCATATTTACTGAGAATATCTCTCATTCCCCATATTTCTTTTATAAGAAATTTTATCCCTTTATTTTTTACCTCTTTCAAGAGCTGCCTCAGATAAACAAAATAATATGGCAGGTACCCCGCCAGCATTTCATCCGCCCCTTGCCCATCCAAAACCACCGTTACATACTTTTGAGCTAATTGCATTACTTTAAATTGAGCATAAGGGCCGGTAGAAATAGTTGGTTCTTCTTGGGTTTTAATAAAATCTTCAATTTCATCAAAAAAATCTTCAGGTTTGGGGTAAATCTTATAGGATCTGAGGTTTGAGATCTGAGATTTAAGAATATCAATATATTTTTCTTCATCATTGATTTCTCTAGGAAAAACTGCCGAAAAAGTTTTTTGAATTTTGCCAACTGATTGCGCTTCATTGACTTTTTCTTTCAACAATTTATTAACTAAAGCAACCACTGTTGATGAATCAAGTCCGCCGGAAAGACAACTGCCCACCGGTACTTCCGAAATTAATCTTAAACGAATCGCCTCAGTTAGTTTTTTTTCAAATTCTTTAATTTCTCCTTTACTTAATGTTTCAGTTTTAGCTCTTCTTAATAATTCTTTCTCTAAATTGGTATAATTTTTAATTTTTAATTTTGAATTTTGAATTTCTATTATCTCTCCTGGCATCAACCGATAAATTCCTTTAAAAAATGTTTCTTTGCTATCATCATGAACTCGAAATTTAAGATATCGGTAAATAACTCGGTTATTTGGTTCTTTTTCAACCAAACCGCTGTAAAAAATTGGTTTAATCTCCGAAGAAAAAATTAATTTAAACTTTTGACTTTTATCTGAAAATTGGCCGATGGGCTTTTCAGTTATTATTGCGTAATACAACGGCTTAATGCCAAAATGATCTCTTGCTAAAACTAATTTTTTCTTTTTTTTATCATATAAAGCTACGGCAAACATTCCATTAAATTTATCAAAACACTTTTCTTGCCACTGCTCGTATCCGTGAACGATTACCTCCGTATCTGAGTTTGTTTTAAAAATATGACCAGCTTTTTTTAATTCTTGACGAAGTTGATGGTAGTTGTAGATTTCACCATTATAAACAACAACAATGCTTTTATCTTCATTATAAATTGGTTGATTACCACCTTTTATATCAATTATTGCCAAACGTCGATTTAGCAAAGTTCATTCATTGTCGATATAAAATCCTTCTCCATCAGGACCTCGATGAATTAACTCTTTGGAGATTTTTTTTATTAAAGTGTCATTTCGAAAACCATAAAAACCGGCAATACCACACATAAAAATTTGTTTTAATTGCTAGTTTCACCAATTTCAACTAAACTACATGTTTCGCAGGATTTTTATCCTTTCCTCAATCGGCGGATGAGTACTAAAAAGGTTTAGTATCCATGAATAACCCCCTTTTTTCTTAAATGGACTACTAATAAACAAATGGGCCGTGGCAGTAGTCGCTGTTTGCAGCCGGTGATGATCCTGAGCAATTTTCTCTAAAGCGGAAGCCAATCCTTCTGGATATCGGGTAAGCAAAGCAGCGCTTGCATCGGCTAAAAACTCCCGCCGGCGGGAAATCGCCAACTGAATTAAAGTTGCCGCCAGCGGTGCAAGAATTAAAGCTAATATCAACAAAACAGATAAAATTGGATTTTTGCTTTCTCGATAATCTCTCTTTTGCTGATAACCCTGCCACCAAAAACTCCTCATTATCCAATCAGAAACCAAAGCCACCGTTCCCACCAACACTGAAACAATTGAGGCTAATAATATATCATAGTTTTTAATATGTGAAAGCTCATGGGCAACAACTCCCTCAATTTCTTTTCGCTCTAATTTCTCAAGTAGGCCAGTTGTGGCGCAAACTACTGCGTGTTTCGGATCGCGCCCAGTGGCAAAGGCATTGGGAGAGGGATCGGTTATTACGTAAAGTTTTGGTATTGGCAGTCCAGCAGCGATGCTTAAATTTTCCGTCACAGTGTAAAAATCAAAATATTCTTTTTTATTTGCTGGTTTTGCTCCAACAGTTAAAAGAATTATTTTATCAGAATAAAAATAACTGACAAAACCAGAAGAAAGCGAAAAAAACAACCCTAAAACAAGATAGGTTTCCGGTGATTGAAAATATTGACCAACTAGAAAAAAGAATCCAGAGACGAGAAAAATAAAAATTACCAATATCAAAAAAGTCCTAATTTTATTGCTGGTAATTTGAGAATAGATTGACATAGTTTTAATAAACCAATAAACGAATAGCTTATTGTTTCTCCATAAATATTTTATTTATAGTTTGATCGCTTTTGTCATTCAAATTTAACTTTAACTGCTTTCTTTTCCTCCTCTTGCGCTTCAAAAAACTCCACTTCTTTAAAATTAAATAGCTGAGCAATTATGTTGCTGGGAAACATTTTTACTTTAGCATTATAATCTAAAACATTGCTGTTATAAAACTGCCTTGAATAGGCAATTTTATCTTCTGTGTCCTCCAATTGTCTTTGCAACTCCTGAAAATTTTCACTGGCTTTAAGGTCAGGATAAGCCTCAGCAACAGCAAAAAGCGACTTTAAAGCATCGGTTAGCATATTGTTAGCTTGAGCTTTTTCATGAGGAGTTTGTGCTTTCATAAGCGAGCTTCGAGCTTGAGTGACATTTTCAAAAACTGTTTTTTCATGTTTGGCATAGCCTTTAACTGTTTCCACTAAATTAGGAATCAAATCTGCCCTCCTTTTCAATTGAACATCAATTCCTGACAAAGCCTCATCAATCCGTGTTTTCAAAACAACAAAACCATTATAAGTAGCTACTAAATAAATGACAAGCAACACTGCAATTCCAATTAATATTATTGCTACATTCATTTCTCATTCACCCCCTTTCTCTTTCAAAATTTTGAATCTGAAAACAGAAATTCTAGATAAATTCTAAATTCAAAATTCTAAAAACTTTTAAGCCAATTCTTAAACTCTCTGTAAGCCAACGTATTTATTATATCACTTTT
>JBKBJJ010000028.1:0-7851 GCA_046293855.1 Microgenomates group bacterium
AAGAAGATAAGATTACCGAAAGTTTTGCGGGAAGAAAACTTATTTTTTGGCCCCTTATTAATTTAAGAGAGCATCTTGAGGAAGAAAAAAAATTTAGTTTTGTAAGAGGAAAATGGATTAGAAAATATGCCAATCTTTGGTTGAAAGAGGTAGATAAAAGTTTCGTTCCTCTTCCTGAATTTATTGAAAATAATTTTAGAGAATTTTTGTTAGCAAATTGGGGCCAGGTGATTGCTTATCTTGAGGACAATCTGAGAGCTTTGGTCCATGCTGGGCCGGCCGGGCCACTTGGGCAAATATCACCTCGTTCTGCCTCAGTTGATGTCTATAATCAGGTATTATTAGATCTTTTTGACAAGTTTGTTTATGATTTCATTGCTAGTGAGAAAAATATAAGAGAGCTTGATAGATTAGCAAAAAAGATTATTCCACCAAAGCAATATGAGATTAAACTTCCACCAACCCTAGGCGCTTGAGGTGTTTCATTAATAATTATCCCAGGTTTATCTATAACTCCAAAAGTTTATTTTATAGCTATTTTCTTGCCGTGCCCTTTATAACCTGGCAAGTTGCGAGAAGGTTGATTTAGCAAACTATTCTTTTTTTAGAGAGTGAGTGAAAAACTTACTCAACTTTCGCTACCAGATAATCGGCAAACTGGAAATTATCAGTTGAGATATTGATGGTTTTTCCGGAGGCGATAACTTGTTCTTCACCAAAGAGGAGTTTACTACCTTTTTGTTTAACAAGAACTCTCGCTTTGACAAATATATATTTTTTTAACTCAGGCGAGTCAATTGGATAATTACCAAAACTATCAGAGGTTATAGTCTGGGTATCTTTGGCTGATTTTTCTAAAACTTCGAAGACTTTTTCTTCACCGTCAAAATAACTATCACCTAATTTAATTGATTCGTACTCCCAAGGGTTGGCGTTTTTTTTGGTCAAAATAATAGTTTTTTGAATAAATTTTTCCTTGATTGGTTTTTCTGACAAAGCAATGACTGTCCCGGAAAACTGGAGAGAGGGAAACTCAAAATCAACCGGTGAGCCAATACCGATTGAAGAGCGTTTGAAATTATACTTTCCAGTTTTTCCCAGTTTTGAGACTTTAAGTTTCATCATTAAATAGACATCGTACTGGTTTGACCCCCACCATGGATAGTAACGGATTGACAAAATCTGCGCTTGCGGTTTGCCGACCAAATCTTTTTCCGGCTCATTTTTTGCCTTTTTAATACTTTCAATAAACCACAGCGAGGGTTTTTGGGTTGATGCCCACCAGAGACCTTGACCCATTTTCACTTTCACATAAACATAGGTTGGTTTAACAAAAAAAAGTTTATAGATAGAAACAACAGCAACAAAGGCGATTGAAGCAAGAAAAATGGCGATAAAATAGTTATCTATTGCAAAACGATAAAGTTTTTTTAAAGTTTTTTTAAAACTCATAGAAGAAATTATACTATAATTATTAACTTCAAATGGCAAAACTTAAAAATCAAAACCAAAACTTAAATCTTAAAACCAGTAATTTACTAGAGAGATTTATTGCTTTGGTTTTTTTATTGATACTTTTGCCAATTTTTGCCCTTTTGTATTTATTAGTTAGAATCACCTCCAAAGGCCCCTTTATTTTTAAGCAAAAGAGACTAGGAAAAGATAAAAAGCCCTTTTTTATTTATAAAATTCGAACAATGGTGGAAAATGCCCAAAGTTTAAAGGCGAAACTTCGTCATTTAAATGAGGCTGATGGGCCGGTGTTTAAAATTGCCAATGATCCTCGCTACACAAAATTTGGTCGATTTTTAGCCGGCACTGGTTTGGATGAGCTGCCTCAACTTTACAATATCATCAAAGGCGAGATGGCTTTTGTGGGGCCCCGGCCCTTACCGGTTGAGGAGGCAAAAAAAATACCCAAAAAATATAAAGAAAGATTTTCGGTTTTGCCGGGGATTACTAGTCTTTGGGTGGTTAAAGGAGCCTATCATCATAATTTTATTCAATGGATGGAGGATGATTTGGAGTATGTAAAAAGAAAAAGTTTTTGTTATGATTTTAAAATCATTCTTCTCACGCTGATATTTGTTTTTAAATTGACAATAGTAAATTTGCTAAAATTGATATTTATGAAAAAACTTACAAAAGAGGAGCTTCAAAGATTGGCAAATATTTTTGATAATGCCGGTCAGGTGGTTTTTGGGATAATGGTTCTAACTCCTTTTATATCAAAAGAGTTTGACAAAAATAAATGGTTTTTGATAATATTTGGATTACTATCAACTTTTTCCTTGTGGTTATTTAGTTTATCTTTAACTAAAAAATCAACCCAATTATGACAACTTTTGAATTGACTTATATTTTGGGGATTCTCGCCTTGGCAATTTTTGCCTTAGCCATCGCTCTTATGATTTATACTGATAAAAAATATAACTCTAACAATCGGCGTTAATCCGTTTCTTAATCAGCGCAAATCCACATTTTTTATGAAATACAAAATCAACAAAGGCTTTATCATCCAAAAATTAGATGACAAAACGGTGATTTTTGATGGAGAAGCGTCAGTTCTTTACACTTTCAACGAAACCGCCTCGTTTATTTTTCAAAAATTAAAAAGGGGCTGGGATGAAGATAAAATTGTCAGTAGTCTAGTTAAAAAATACCAAGTAAGAGAAGAGAGAGTAAGAGAAGATTTTAAACAACTGGTGGAGGAGCTTTTAAAAAAGAAAATAATTTCTAAGTAAATTTTAGAAACTGGTGACAAAAAAGTCAGAGGGGATTTGGGGGTAAGATTGGAAAAGTTGGATTTTTTTGGTCACCCCAGTTTCTGATTTAGCTTGTGAGGTAATAGTTTTTCCTTGGAAAGGAAAATTTGCGGTTCGGCTAAAGAATAATTTTCCGCCATTGTAAAGTATCCGAACTACCAAAACTTTAGCATCGGTGCCGACATCAGAGCCGGGGATAGTAAAAGAGTAAGAGAATGATGAATTAGAACTGCAGGAGGAGGGGGTTGATGCTAAGTTAATTCGCCCGTCAGGGTCAACAACATATCTTTTAATTGAGTTGCTTTTAATTAAGGTAATTTCCAAAGCCGGATTAGGGGAACTCCCCTGGAAACAAACAGTAACATTCTGAGCAGTTGAAGGGCCAAAATTATTGCCTGTTGGATCATAATTGCTTATATAAAAAGTATACGCTTCATCTTTTTGAAGAAGAGGGGTGGTAAAGGTGTTCTTCTGGGTGGTTTCGAAAGTAACATTACTTTCTGTGAGGTTAATCCCCTCAAGATTAAGCCCTAACGAGGCAAAACTACCCCCAATTGAGCTTCTTATTGATTTCTCCAACCCTGCCTCAGCCGCCGCTAAAGCTTTTTGTGACTCCTCCTCCAGTTTAGTTATTTGGGTTTCGCTGGTTGATTTAAAAGATAAAGATAAAACCAAGGTTAAAGCAGTGGCTAAAAGCATGATGGTAATAAGCAGTACTTGGCCTGAATTTTTGCTTTTTTTATTTTTTAATTTGTTATTGTATTTGTCTCCAATCATATTTGGAAATTGATAAATAGGGTAATAAATCAAGATACATCTTCGGTTTAAAAACCACAAAAAGAGAAGGCCTAGCATTATCAGGACGAGACTGAAGGTTGATGGCATTTTGAGAAACAAGATTGCCGATGATTTTTAAGCCATCGCTGTTTTGATAGTAAATTTGATTGGCGATAAAAATACCATTAGCTACCTGAACAGTGTTGCTAAAAGTAAGAGTGTTGGCAATGATTGCTAAAGAATTATTTGTTTGATTGTTAAAATTATTCTCATTGACGGTGACATTACCATTAACAATTAAAACAAAAGGGGTTTTATTAGTTACGACAGAATTGTTGATAGTTTGGTTACCGTCGATAAGATTGATAAAATTACTTTCAATTTGGCTTAAATTAGTAATTCTTTTGGTTTCTTTTCGACTTTTAGCATAATCGGCAAATTGGTTGATTAAGACTTGAGAAAAAGAGCCATACCACCCCCCATACCAGTTTTTATTACTTGAAGGAATCGGATTATAGGGAGGACCGGGAGAGTAACTAGCCGAAGTTAACAGTACTCCAGGATCGCTTCCTGAGGAGGAAATAATTACATAACGGTTAGTTGTATCATCAGTATCAACGTCGGTAAATTTTTTGATATTTTGGACAACGGCAATATTATGAGCGCCGATTTTATTTAAGGAGGCATCTTTAAGTTTATACCAGGGCCCAGGATTTTGGACAGTAATAGTTTTTTTACCATTCGGACCTAGACATAAATATCTTGGTGGACCATCAACACAAT
Source organism: Microgenomates group bacterium (assembly GCA_046293855.1). Taxonomy (GTDB): domain Bacteria; phylum Patescibacteriota; class Microgenomatia; order UBA1406; family GWC2-37-13; genus CALLVF01. The sequence goes on from JBKBJJ010000028.1 coordinate 4,326, forward strand.
CAGCTCGACATTCAGCTATTGCATCATTCCATGCCCGACAAAAAGCGGTATACTGGCCGGTTGTCGCTGGTGTCCAGTTAAATTGATGAATGCCTGGACCTCCTGCTCTCGTCTCGTTGAAAGGAGTAAAATCACAACCTCCAGGATTATCATATACTACCATCCCAACACTAGTTACAGGATAAGCGCCTCCTCCCCCCTTTTCATAAATAGCGGAAAGGGTGATTTGATCATTGACAAAAACAGTATCAGGAGCGTTTAAATCTTTACAGTTGGGAGTTTGCGGAGTAAAATGCCACCAGAGATCGACATAATGAAACGGGTCAGATGCGTCAAAATTTTGTGAATCAACTTTATTTGTATCTACAGTAAAGTTATTCCCCTCTATAGGTATTTGATTATGACAATTTATATCATTATAGCAAGCAGTATAACCAACTTTGGCTCCTGGAATATTAGCTATAGTTACTGTATAAGAGGTTGCTCCATTTGAGACAGAAAGGTTATTATTAAAAAAATAAGCTTTTCTAGGTCTTACCGAAGGATCTTCCTCGTAAAGAGGGAGATTGTTTGGGTTTGTATACACGGAAGCGCTTCTAAAAGGTTCTACCCCTTGTTGGTTATCAGGCATAAGAACTCTTAATCCTTGGATTTTATAAGGTCGACATTGGCAGTCAGTTTGCGATTGACAGTTAGCGTTTTTACAAATGCCATTGATACAACTGAGACCACTATTACAATAAGAAGGGTTACCACAGCTTTCATAACAGTTATGATCTGCGGTTATTTTTTTTCTAAATGAAAGGAAGATTATAAATAAAAATATAATTGAGATTAATAGTTTAAAATATTTTATCTTTTTCATTAAAATTAGATTAACAAATAATAAATTTCAAGTCAATAGTATGATTTCCTTAATCTATTTTTTAATTGTCTTTATTTTTGAATCGGCAATTTTTTTTTCCAAAGAGGGGAGTGGGTTTTTATTTTCATTAATTCCGGCAATTTATTTTTTAGAAAAGGAGTTTAGAAAAGAGACGATTAAAACGAATAAATTTTCTATTTTCTATTTTCTATTTTCAATTTTTTTAATTTTTTCTATTTTTTTTTCCATAGATAAAATTAACTCCTTTAATTCTCTTTTAATTTGGTTGACGGCTTTTTTTATTTTTTTAATTGGAGCAAATGAAAGATTATTGATTTTTGGGCATTTTAAAAAAATTTTAATTTTTTTCTCATTTTTGTTTTCCTTTCTTTCTCTTTTGCCGCAAAAGTTTTTTCCAACAACAGCTTATCAGCTAGTTTATCCTCTCTATCCCAACCACAATCACTTGGGTGATTTTTTGGGTTTAACTTTAATAATTCTTATCTGCGATTATCTTAAAAATAAAAAGAAAAGTGATCTTTTTCTTTTTCTGTTTTTCCTTCCTTTTTTCCTTTTTTCCTACTCTCGCTCCGCCTATGTTGATTTTTTTGTAATTTTACTTTTAATTTTTTATCAAAATAAAGCCTTAAAAATTAAAAAAATTATCTTTTTATCCTTGTTAGTAGTCATTTTATTTTTTATCTTTACTCAAAAGGAGCTTTATCAAATAAAACCATTTAATCAATTTCTACCCTTTATTAATCAAACATTAAAATTTCAACCAAGAGGGATTGTTTCCGGAAGAATTGAATATTTTTCTCAAGGAATAAAAGGGTTTTTGGAAAAACCATTTTTTGGTTGGGGGGTGGGCAATTACCATTTTGCCTCAAAAAAATATGTTTCGAAAAATCTTCAACAGGTTTCCTCAGCTTTAAATCTTCCCATTACCATTTTAACTGAGACCGGTATCTTTGGTTTTTTCTTTTTCTTTTTGTTTTTTTTGGTTATTTTTAAAAATATTGATAAAAAATTAACTCCTTATATCTATCTATTTTATTATCTTTGTTTAAATTTTTTAACCGATTATACTTACTCAATTTATGGAATGTTTTTGTTTTTATTTTTGTTAGCAGGAATGGTAATCAAAAAAGAGAAAAAAATTTCTTTTAATCTATATCCTTTTTTTTCTTTTTTGGTGTTGTTTTTGATTTTTTTGCGCCTAACAGGAAAGATTCTTACTTTCAGTGGCCGGCCGGACTTTGGGATTTTATTTTATCCCTTTGATCATCAAACCAATCAGTATTTAATTAAAAAGACAGTTAACCTTGGCAATATTGCTTTAGCCAAAAAATATGCTCTTGATTATGAAAAAAAATCTTTTATGAGTTTTGAAGGATTAAGTTTTTTAGGAGATTTTTATTTTAATTTAGGAGAAAAAAATTATGCTTTAAAGCTTTACCAAAGGTTAACTGATAATGATAGATTTCCTTCATTGGAGGTTTTAAAAAAGGTTTATTGGCTAAAAAAAGAACGGCAAGGCAAAAGGGAAGCCGATAGCTATTTTGGCCAATTTTTTGAAAATTTTAAAACCACTTTTTGGCTAAATCCTCAATTTGAAGATGATGTTTATCAATTTTGTTTTCAAGAGAATATTCCCCTTTGCCGTTTTCGACGATTTTATTCACCTAAACCAAAAACAGTCGAAAAAGCTAAAAATTTACCAATTAAAGCCACCTATACTTTTAATAATGATGGCTTTAATGAACGCTTTAATTATTCTGCCAAAAAACCAAAAAATACTTTTCGGATTTTAGTTTTAGGCGATGGTAATGCTTTTGGGTTTTTGGTTGACACCAAAGATAATTGGGTGGAAAAACTAGAAGATAAACTCAAATCTCAAATCTCAAATCTCAAATCTAAATATCAAAAAATTGAAGTGATCAATCTTTCCTATCACAGCTTCGATTTAGCCTATGCCATCGAAAGATTTGCCCGTGATGGAATAAAATATCAACCTGATTTGATCATTTTTATGAACAATAATTTTTACCGGATTAATGAAATTTTTTTGCCTTTAACGGAAAAATATGCTTATTTGGAAAATATGGCTGATGAAAAAGAAAAGTTAAGGAAGGAGGGAAAATATTTCCCCAGCTGGGATTTAGCTTGGGATGAGTACACAAAAAAAGTAAAATCAGAGGAGGTTTATCAAAAACAAAAAAAATATCTTGAAGAATTTTTTTCTCTATACCGGGGTCAGGTAGTTTTTATTTGCCTGTCTCAAATCCCTCAGCCGATAAAGGAGTTTTTAGAGAGAAAAAAACAAGTGAGGATAATGGAGCTTTTAGATTTTGCCCAAAATAAAGACTATTATTTTAAAGAAATCGCAGCCATTAATCCTTCAGGTCATGAGAAATTAGCAGAGGTGATTTTCAATTCTCTTTCTTCTATTTTGCCATTTTAACCCATAGCCTTTTCAACTGGACTGATAGTCTTCAATTTTCGCCACAAAACCCAAAAAAGGCTATATAAAACTTGCCGATTAAAAAAAACCAAAAATTTTCTCCATAAAGGTTGAGGAGAAAGAAAAAAAAGATTTTTGAAACGATTAATGCCGGCTTTTATCCGAGGTTCATCATCAAAAATATTTGTTTTTTTTAT
>JBKBJJ010000029.1:0-7654 GCA_046293855.1 Microgenomates group bacterium
AAGAAGAGATGGAGGAGGAGATGAAGATAATTCAGTTAGAAACTATTTCCTAATATGTTATTCGTTACTGGTTATTAGTTATTAGTATTAGTTTTTAGTGAATAACGAATAACAAATAACTAATAACTTTTATGCCTATCTCAAGTGAGGCTTTAAAAGTTCCTCCTCATGATTTGGAAGCAGAAAAATCGGTTTTAGGAGCCATCCTTATTGATTCTGCGGCTGTCAATTTAGTGGCGGAATTTTTAAAACCAGAGCATTTTTATCTTCCTGAACATCAGATCTTATTTTCCACCATGCTCACCCTTTTTGAAAAACAGCAGCCGATTGACATTGTCACTATCCAGGCACAACTTAAAAAAGATGGTAATTTAAAAAAAATCGGTGGTGCTTCTTACCTTTCTGATCTAATAAATACCGTTCCAACATCAGCCTACATTGAACACTACGGCCAGATTGTTAAAGGGCATTATGTTAAAAGAAAGTTAATTGATTTATCCTCCCGTTTGGTGGAGAAGGCTTTTGAGGAAAAAGGCGATGTCAAAAAACTGATTGATGAGGCCGAGATGGCAATTTTTGGTTTATCGCAGGAACATTTACACCGTGATTTTATTGAGTTAAAAGAAATTTTGGCGGAAAGTTTTGAGCGATTGGAGGAGTTTGTTAAAAAGGGGAGGCATCTTCGCGGTTTATCAACTGGTTTTCCTGATTTGGATTTGAAATTGGCAGGGATGCAGGATGCCAATCTCTTAGTTTTGGCGGCTCGGCCGGCTTTAGGAAAGACAACTTTAGCTTTAAATATCGCTTTAAATGTTGCCCTTAAAGAGAAAGCGCCGGTGGGATTTTTTTCTCTTGAAATGAGCAAAGAGGAGTTAGTCGATCGGCTTTTAGTTGGGGCAGCTGATATTGATGGTTGGCGACTGAAAACCGGCAAGCTTTCTGATGATGATTACAAAAAATTAACCGAGGCGATGGGTGATTTATCTGAGGCGCCAATTTTTATTGACGACACCCCGGGGGCTTCGATTTTGGAGATGAGAACTAAGGCAAGAAAGCTGAAAGTAGAAAAAAATGTTAGATTAATTATTGTTGATTATCTTCAACTGGCTGATGCTGGTCGCCGTTTTGATAGTCGAGTGCAAGAGGTTTCTTTTGTTTCCCAAGGTTTGAAAAATTTAGCCAGAGAACTGCGGGTGCCCGTTTTAGCGATTTCTCAGCTTTCCCGGGCGGTTGAGCAGCGGGGGACAAAAAAACCTCAGCTATCTGATTTGCGAGAAAGCGGCAGTATTGAGCAGGATGCGGATTTAGTTATGTTTTTGTATATGGAGGAGGAGTCAGAAGATCTTCTTGATCAAAATAAACGTTTAGTCAAGCTTTATATTGCCAAACACCGAAATGGACCTGTTGGTGAGATTGATTTGATGTTTAGAGGTGATAGGGTAAGGTTTTATAGTGTGGAGAAGTAGAAAATTGTGATTATAATCCATCGACAACTTTTATTTCTTTCGCAATAATTATTTTGTGATAAAAATTCTTCATCAACGCAAGAGAAATCGATTGAGAAATTTTGATTATTCATCCTCCGGTTGGTATTTTGTCACTGTTTGTACCAAAGACAGAGAGGAATATTTTGGAAATGTTGTCAGTAAGAAAATGATTTTAAACAAATACGGAGAGATTGTTAAACAACAGTGGTTATGGTTAGAAAAACATTTTTTATTTATAAAATTGGATCAATGGATTATTATGCCAAATCATTTACATGGTATCGTTATTATTAAACCTCATTCAATAATTGTAAGGAACGGTCGCGACCGTTCCCTACTAGTAAAAATAAAACCTTTATCAGATTTTATTGGCGCCTTTAAGACAACATCATCAAAAATGATTCATCAATCTGGATTAAATGATTTTCAATGGCAGAAATCATTTTATGATCATATCATTCGCAATAAAAAATCGTTATTTGCTATCCGTCAATATATTAAAGACAACCCGAAAAATTGGGAAAAAGATAGAAATAACCCAGAGAATTTATTTATGTAGCTGGGTAAATTTTTCAGCTCTTGACAATCTTCATCCTCTGGGGTAGGATAGGATAATAGAGAAATTTCTAATTTCTAATTTCTAATTACTAGAAAATAAAAAATGATTTCTTCTTACAAAAAAGATTTGCTTCATCGGTTAAAAATTGCCCGCGGTCATCTTGAAAAAGTGATAGCAATGGTTGAGAGTGAGAAGTATTGTTTTGATATTATCCAGCAGACAAGAGCGGTTGAGAGCGCTTTGAAAAAAGTTGATGAGATTTTGCTTGAGCATCATTTAAAAACCTGTGTTCGGGAAGCAATAAAAAATGATAAAGATGTTGAGGAGAAAGTAAAAGAAGTGATTGAGGTGTTTAGGAGAAAATAAAATCGTTATATGTTGCTCGTTATTAGTTATTAGCAGATGAATCAAAAGGTTTTGCTTATCGGGACCGTTATTTTTTCTTTTTTGATTTTAGTTGGTTCTTATTTTTTAATTTTTGGGGGAAAACCATCATCGATAAAAATAGTCTCATACGATTTAAATGACAAAAAGAGACCAAAGGCAGAGTTAAAAAATAACTTTTCTGATATGGGAAAAATAAAAGTTTCAAGTGAGAAAGCAGCTGAATTTACTATCAAAAATGTCGGCCAAAAACCCCTCCAGCTTTTTAATATTTCCTCAAGCTGCGGTTGCACTGTCGCCTCCGTGATTATTGATGGAAAAGAAAGTGAAGAGTTTGGCATGCACTCGCAAAGCAACTATGTTGGCGAGGTTGTCCCGGGTAAGCAGGCGACTATCAGGGTGACTTATCGGCCATATGTGATGCCGGTTTATGGGCCGGTGGAGAGGGAGGTATATGTGTCAACTAATAACCCGGAAAAGGAAAAGTTAGTTTTTAAAGTAAGGGCGTTTGTTAAATAAATAAAATCGTTATTGGTTATTAGTTATTTGTTATTTGGGGTTTAAAAGTGTTAATTTCTTTTCAAATAACTAATAACGAATAACACATAACAAGTTTTTTTAAAATTATGGAAAGTAATTTTTTCTTTGGAATATCGCTGACCGCTTCGTTTTTAGCGGGAGTTTTGGCTCTTTTTGCTCCCTGTTGTATCACTTTTCTTTTCCCATCTTACTTGGGGACGATTTTTTCTCAAGCAAAAATTAACCATCTTGATAACGATCGGGCTAAGATGGTAAAGCAGAGCCGGGTGATGTTTTATACTTTAATTTTTGCTTTAGGCTTGTCTTCAATTTTAATTCCGGTGGCTTTGGGATTTCGCCTTTTTGTTTTTTTCTTTGATCAATTTCATCGGGAGATTTATTATTTGGGAGGATTGTTTTTGATTTTTATGGGAGTGATGACCTTAAAACCAATTTTCAATTTTCGATTTTCAATTTTCAAAAATTTAAAGCAGCCAAAAATTGATAAAAATATCAACACCATCTCCGTTTTCACTTTAGGGTTAATGTCGGGTCTGTCTTCTTCCTGTTGCGCTCCCGTTCTTTTTGCGGCAGTGACATTAACGAGTTTGTCACCGACGATATTTCAGGCGACAGTTGTCTCTTTAGCCTATGTGATGGGGATTGTTTTTCCGCTTTTTGTTTTGTCTTTGTTTTATGAGAAGGCAACCGAAAAGATCTCCGGCAAAAATCGCCAGAAGATTTATAACATTTTTAAGATTTTAGGAGCGGGGATTTTTATTTTATCAGGAATTTTAATTATCATTTTTAATTTTTTGGGCAAAATTCAAATGTATCAGATGGAAGGATACAGCCGCACTTTTCGTCTCTGGGTTTATCAGATTGCCAAGTATTTTCAAAATCCGGTTGCTGATATTGCTGTTTTTGGAGTGATATTGGTTATCAGTTATTGGTTATTTAGAAAAAACGCTAATAAAGGCGAATAAGAGAGCGAACAGGAGCGAATAAATTTATGAAAAAATTTCTTTTATTAACAATACTGAGTTTGTTTATCACCACCTCAACCGTTTCGGCTCAGATGGGAGGACTTTTTGGGTGGTGGATGTTATTGGTTCAGATTTTGGTTTTAGTGATTTTGGTTTTGCTGGTAATTTATCTATTTAAAAAAGTTAAAAGTTCAAAGTGAAAAGTTAAAAGTTACAATTTAAAATTTAAAAATTTTTTTATGAAACATTTTAAAAAGGCTTACGAAAAAATTTATCGTCGATTTAGTTTTATTGTTTTAACTTTTAGTTTGTTTTTAATATTTTCTCTTCTTGATTATTTTCTTTTAACTCGTACTACCAGCTGGGAGAGGTTTTTGACGGATAATAATAGGCTTTTTGTTTTTTTGACAATTAATTTAGGGGTTTTGAATAATATATTAATTGCCACAGCCTTAACATTTTTGGTTTATATAATTGAGGAGCGTCAGCGACTGTTGACGACAACAACTAATACCGTAATTGGCGTTTTTTTAAGTTTGATTTCTGTTGGTTGCGCAGTCTGCGGTGGGTTTTTGCTGCCGGTTTTGGGGATTGCTGCTTCTTTAACCGCTTTTCCTTTTCAGGGGTTGGAGATTAAAGTTTTATCCATTGGTTTGCTTTTGTTTTCTCTTCGGGAGATGAGTTTTAAGATAGCGGGGGTTTTTTCCGGTGTGACGTCTTTGACACGATCGAGCAAAAATGCCATACTTGGATATTCTTGGGTTTTGGGGCTTGTTGCCCTTATTTTAGTTTACATGATTCCTCGATTGCCATGGCAGTTTAAACAAAATATTTTTGGCAGTTTAGTCACCCCTAAAAAAACCGCTAATAATACTTCAGGTGTTTCTGATAATCTTTTTGACCAAATTAATCCGGAGGCCGGTTATGAAATCAACGTCAGCTACGGCGATTTGGGCCCGAAGATGGTCTCGCTTGGGGTGATTGATCTTGAAAAGTTCAAGGGAGTTTATCAACAGGCGGGTCAGCCTTTAGATGAGGAAAAGCTGACGATTTTAACTAAAGGTTCAAATAAGAAAGTAAGGATAGATCGGCAAAATTCCTATTTTTTGCTCAACTTTTTTTGGGCAGCTGGTTTGGCTAATAAATCTAAGATTTTAACCGAGGGGGAGATCACTCAATACGGAAAAGATCAAATTGGCAATTTCGCCTCAATTGGTGGGTGGACTTTAGCCAAAGGTAAGCCAATGAATTTTTATGCCAAAGAAAATCTTATTCCCTTAACTGAGGACCAGGAAAAATTAGTGGAAAAAGTTGCCTTAAAAATTTATAGACCTTGTTGCAATAATTCAACTGCCTTTCCCGATTGCAATCACGGAATGGCTCTTTTGGCAGTGCTTCAATTGATGGCGGGCAATGGCGCCAATGAAAAGCAAATGTTTGAGGCGGCCAAGTATTTCAACGCCTACTGGTTTCCCGGCAATTATTATGATTTAGCTTTGTATTTTAAAAATAAAGAGGGAAAAGATTTTTCTCAAGTGCCAGGGGAGGTGATTTTGGGAAAAGATTATTCCTCCGCCTCCGGCTGGCAAGGGATTAAAAAATGGTTAGCGGATAAAGGTTTAATCAAGCAACCACCAAAACAGGGAGGAGGATGTGGAGTGTAAATGTTTAAAAACTATGTCTATTGATAAAATTTTGGTTTCTATTTTCGGATTTTTATCAATTTTATTTACCTATTGGTATTTTTTTATGAAAAAAGAACAGGTGGTTGAAGTTGGTGACTCGATTGATATTTTGGTTGAGGGCGGATATAAGCCCGATAGGATTTTCATTCCTTATGGAAAGACAAGCAAGCTTAATTTTTTAAGAAAAGATTCTAATAGTTGTTTGGAAGAAGTTGTTATTGGTGATTTTAAGATAAGAAAGTTTTTGCCTGTTAATGAGAAGATAGTAGTTGAGATTAAAGCAGATAAGAGGGGAGAGTTTGATTTTTCCTGTGGAATGGGGATGTTTCACGGTAAATTGATAGTCAAATAAAATATGTACAAACAGACATTTGCCATCAAAGGAATGCATTGTGCCTCCTGTGTTTACAGCAGTGAGAAAGCTTTAAAATCAATTCCGGGGGTAAAGGAGGCGGTTGTAAACTTCACAACAGGTAAAGCAACGATAACAACAACTAAACTGATTGAAAAAGAAGCGATAAAAAAGGCAATTGAGAGCGTTGGTTATCAGGTGATATTTTCCTCCAACGGGAAAGAGTTAACGGATGATAAGGAGGAGAGTTTTGAGGAGAAAATTAAAAAAGAAAAAGAAAAGGAGCTTTTAAATTTAAAAATAAAAACAATAGTGAGCTTAATTTTTGCCGGAATAATTCTCTGGGGGAGTTTTCCTCTTTTGGTAAAAACAGCCCCTCAATTTATAAAAAACAGGCAACTTCATTTTATTTTGGCAACGATTGTTCAATTTTGGGCAGGATTTTCTTTTTACCGGGCCTCTTTTTCTTCCCTTAAGCATCGGTTAGCCAATATGGACACTTTGGTTTCTTTGGGAACAACGGTTGCCTATCTTTATTCTACTTTTGTAGTTTTTTATCCGGATTTTTTTAAAAAGCGGGCTCTTGCGGCTGAGCCTTATTTTGATGTTTCAGCAGTTATTATTGGCCTAATTCTTTTGGGAAGATTTCTTGAGGCTAAAGCAAAAGCGACAACAGGTGAGGCGATTGGAAAATTAATGAGACTGCAACCATCGGAGGCAGTGGTGATAAGAGGAAAAAAGGAAGTTAGATTGCCTGTTGATCAGATTAAAGTGGGTGATCTTATTAGAGTTCACCCAGGTGAAAAAATTCCCGTTGATGGGGTAATTATTGAGGGAGGATCATCAGTTGATGAATCAATGATTACCGGTGAAAGTATGCCGGTTTCAAAGGTTAAAGGTGATACAGTAATTGGAGCAACGATCAATATTGAGGGAAGTTTTATCTATAAAGCGACAAAAGTTGGCAAAGAGACGATGCTTTCTCAGATTATCAAATTAGTGGAAGAGGCGCAAGCAAGCAAAGCCTCAATTCAAAGATTATCTGATGTGATCTCCTCCTACTTTGTCCCGATTGTGATTATGTTGGCGATTGCTACTTTTTCCTTTTGGTATGTTTTTGGCCCGTATCCGGTTTTTGCCAATGCTATGCTTAATGCGATTGCGGTTTTGGTCATTGCTTGTCCTTGCGCTTTAGGGTTGGCAACACCAACAGCGATTATGGTGGGGACAGGGATTGGGGCGCAACATGGGATTTTGATAAAAGATGCTCAGACTTTGGAGACAGCTTATAAAGTAAAAGCAGTTGTTTTTGACAAGACAGGAACACTAACTAAGGGACAACCGGAAGTAACAGATATTGTTTTAATATCAAATAGCAAATATCAACCCCGCCCTTCGCGAAGGGCGGGGCAAAAATCAAAAATACAAATTAATAATGAAAAAGATCTAATCAGATTAGCCGCCTCAGTTGAAAAACACTCACAACATCCAATAGGTAAGGCGATTGTGAAAAAGGGAGAAGAGTTAAAGCTTGATTTAGGGAAAGTGGAAGGATTCAAGTCGTTAACTGGTTTTGGGGTGGAGGGAATAATTGATGGTAAAAAAGTTTATGTGGGAAAACTTCGCGGTAAAGACATGAGGGTTAAGAAAGGAGAAGATTTAGAAAGGGAGGGAAAAACAGT
>JBKBJJ010000002.1:0-18761 GCA_046293855.1 Microgenomates group bacterium
ATAGTATAAGCTTGATAAAGAAATCGAAGATTTACTGTTAAAAAAATTTTTTGAACAAAATAAACTTAATGTTTTTAAAATAACCCAAAAAGAAAAAATTGTTCAAATAAAAACATCAGTAATTGATGAAAAAAAAGAAGCAGAACTTAAAAAAAAGCTAGAAAAAGAATTTAAAGTGAAAGTAACCTTAATGAAATTTGAAACCGTTGGTCCAATTTTAGGTCGAGAAACAATGAAAAAAACACTTACAGCATCTTTTTTGGCAATTTTGGGAATTTTAATCTATATGAGTTTTGCTTTTAAAAATTTTAATTTTGCCGTGGCAGCAATTTTAGCAATGCTTCATGATTTTTTAGTTGTTATAGGAAGCTATTCGCTGATTTCCCACTTTTTTGGAGCAGAGGTGGATACTCTATTTATTACTGCCTTGTTAACGACAATGTCATTTTCAGTTCACGACACCATCGTTATTTTTGACAAGATAAGAGAATACTGGAGAGAGGAGGGAAGGGGAGAAATAGAGGATTATGCTAATAAAGCTTTAACTGAAACAATGGTTAGATCGCTGAATAACTCGATGACTATTATATTTATGCTTCTAGCTTTAATATTGCTTGGAGGGACAACGATTCGCTTTTTTGTTATCACCCTTTTGATTGGAACAATCACCGGTACTTATTCTTCACCTTTTGTGGCAACTCCGATATTAGTGGTGCTTGAGAAAAGGAAAAAATGAAAGTTTTGTTGCCTATAGTCGGTTGAATTTTGAAAAAAGATGTAAAATGGCTATGATCAAAATTTTACGATTTTCCCTCGGACAACTTCAGGCTAATTGTTATTTTTTGATAAAGGAGGGGAAATGTTTAATTATTGACCCAGCCGATGAGGCCTCATTTATTCTTGAAGAACTGCAAAGGAGAAGATTAAAGCTTATTGGTATGCTGGCAACTCACGGCCATTTTGACCATGTGATGGCCGCCGGGGAGATACAGAATTCAATAAATGTTCCTTTATATATTTCTTTAAAAGATCAGTTTTTGATAGAAAGACTTGAGGAAACAGCGGAATACTTTTTAGGATATAAACCTGCATTGCTGCCACCTAAAAATATTAAAAATTTAGATGGCAAAAATTCATTGAAAATTGAAAATTTTAAACTGAAAATTTTATTTTCTCCCGGTCATACTCCAGGTAGTTCTTGTTTTTATTTCCCAAAAGAAAAAGTTATTTTTAGCGGTGACACGTTATTTAAAAATGGGATAGGAAGACACGATTTTTCCTACAGTAACAAAAGCGATTTGAAAATTTCTTTGAGAAAATTATTTCAACTACCCAAAAAAACTATTGTTTATCCGGGGCATGGAGAAAAGACAACAATTGCTGAGGAAGCAAAAAAAATCCCCCAATTTCTCAACCTGTCCTGAAGGGCATTTATTCTACTTCAGAGTTTCTTAATTTTTTAATTTCTTTTAGCAAAATTTTTCTTTCATTTTTTATTTTCCCCTGCTCAACGTCGTTAAATATTTGAGATAAAACTTGACCAACTTTTGGGCCGGGTTTTATATTTAAAATTTTCATTACATCATAACCGTCAATTTTTAAATCAGAAACTTTAAAAGGCTCTTTCTGGACCTCAATTAATCTTTTTCTAAAAAGATCAAAACGCCAAGAGGTTGGTTTAGCACCACTTCCGATTCGATCGGCAAAACGCAAAGCAATAATATCGTCAAGATATTCTTTACCGACATTTCTGATAAAGCGTCGGATGGCTTTGTCGGTTTGGTGTTCTGAGACTGTAAATTGGTGAAAACGGACTAAACGAGTAAGTTTTTCTTTTTGTTTATTGGATAGTCTAAATCTCTCAGCGATTTCTTGAGCTAACTTTGTGCCAACAACTTCATGATTGTGAAAGGTAATTAAACCGGTTTTTTCATCGCGTCTGAAGGTTATTGCTTTTCCAATGTCGTGGAGTAAAGTAGCAAATCGAGTGATAACATCTTTGGATTGACAATGCTTAAGAGACATAACCAAATGAGTTCCCACATCATAGATATGGTGACGTTTAGGACTTTTCTGGGGAATAGTAAAGCAAACATCAACCTCAGGAAGAATAAAAGCTAAAAGGCCAGTATTTCGCAAAAATAAAACCCCCTCTGATGGGTATTTACTAGCTAATATTTTAAAAAATTCATCTCTAATCCTTTCCCAGGAAATTTTGGTAATTAAAAAGGCATTTTTTTCAATTGATTTTTTTGTCTTTTCCTCGATTAAAAATCCCAGTTCACAAGCCAGCCGGATAGTCCGAAGAAGCCGGAGAGCATCCTCGTTAAATCTTTTATCAGCCTCCCCCACCGCCACGATTAATTTTTCCTCAAGATGTTTTTGTCCTTGATAGGGATCAATTAATTTTTTACCATCGTAGGCTAGCGCATTTATGGTAAAATCGCGTCTTGCCAGATCTTCCTCAATTGTCTTTGCCCATTCAACTTTTTCAGGATGACGAAAATCTTTATATTCTGCCTCTTTTCGAAAAGTAGTCACTTCAAAAACTGTTTTTTTTCCATCAACTTCTTGAACAACGCCAACTGTCCCAAATTTATTATCATAAAAACTGTCAGGAAAAAGTTTCATAATCTCTTCCGGTTTAGCATTAGTGGCAAAATCCCAATTATCAACCTCTTTTTTTAATAGCAAATCTCTTATTGCTCCGCCAACAATGTAGATTTGAAAGCCCTTTTTCTTGAATAAATTTAAAAAGTCATTTACAACTTTTGGTAGCGTAAACATATTGTTTATAATTATAACTTAACAGACAGATTCCTAAGTTATTAAAAAAACCTCTTGACAAATTAGCAGATATTTATTAAGATTGCTAAATATGGAAGATTTAACTCAAAGACAGGTAGATATATTAAAAGCAATAATTAAAGAGCATACGGAAACCGGTCAACCAGTGGGATCTGAAGTATTGGAGAAAAAATATAAACTTGGAGTTTCTCCTGCGACTGTAAGAAATGAAATGGTAGAGTTAGCTAAAAAGGGTTACTTAAAGAAGACTCATTTTTCCTCAGGAAGGCTTCCCTCCGCCAAAGGCTTTCGATTTTATATTAAACACTTGATGAAACAAAAAGATCTTTCCACCACCGATGAGGTTTCCTACAAAAATAGCATTTGGGATGTACGTCAAGAGTCCCACCGGCTTCTTTCTCAGGCAACAAAAGTGCTTTCCCAAAAAACCGGTCTTTTATCTTTGGCAGTTACTAACTTAGGTGATCTTTATTACTCTGGAATTGCTAATTTATTAACTCAACCAGAGTTTTATGATTTAGGTTTATCTCGAAATTTGTTTGAAAGATTGGACCAGATAAATTACTGGGAAAGGGTTTTAGATGAATTTAATAAGATAGAGGAGGAAATTTTGTATATGCTAGGGGAAGAGGATTTTCATGATCCTCTATTTGATGTCTGTGCTAGTGTTTTTGGCAATTTTGAGGGAGAAAAGATTAAGGGAATAATTGGTGTTGTTGGTCCTAAAAGAATGTATTATGAGATTATTATTCCTCAAATTAGATACTTTTCAAATTTAATTGAACAGATTATTAAAGAACAAGGATTTTAAATATGGATAACAAAAAGATAAAAGAAAATAAAAAGGGGGAAATTGAGAAATTAAGGAAAGAGGTAGAAGAATATAAAAATAAGTATTTACGAGCTTTAGCTGATTATCAAAATTTGGAAAAAAGAGTTGAACAGGAGAGACAAGAGATAGTTTTTAATGCGAGCAAAAATTTATTATTAAAGCTTTTGCCGATTGTGGATAATTTAGAGAAAGCGGAGATTTTTATTAAAGATGATGGGTTAAAGATGATAAAAAATAATTTTGACCAATTTTTAAGATCAGAAGGGTTAGAAGAAATTCAGATTTTAGGGAAAGAATTTGATCCTCAATTAGCGGAGGCAGTTGAGGTGGTTGAAGGAGAAAAAGATAATATTGTTGTTGAGATTTTGAAAAAGGGATATAAATTTAATAATAAAATATTAAGAGTGGCACAGGTGAAAGTAAGTAAAAAAAGGGTAGAGAAAGAGGCGAAAGAGAAAGTAAAGGGAGAATTGTTAAAAGGTGATTATCTATAAATAGTTATTCGTTATTAGTTATTAGAATTAAAATATGAGTAAAATTATTGGTATTGATTTAGGAACAACTAACTCTTGTGTAGCAGTAATGGAGGGAGGAAAACCCAAAGTAATTCATTCCCAAGAGGGACGAAATGTAATTCCTTCTGTAGTTGATCCAATAAAAAGAATTGTTGGTGATGTTGCTAAAAGACAGATGATTATCAATCCAAAAAATACAATTTTTTCCATCAAAAGGTTAATGGGCAGAAGATTTAAAGACTCCTCAGTTCAATACGATATCAAATGGCTTCCTTACAAGATTAAAGAAGGCAGAGAGGGAATGGCAATCGTTGAAGTTGAGGGTAAGACTTTTACTCCACAAGAGATATCGGCAATGATTTTACAAAAGATAAAATCCGACGCTGAAGCTTATTTAGGAGAAAAAGTGGAAAAAGCAGTGATTACCGTTCCTGCATACTTTGATGACTCTCAAAGGCAGGCAACTAAACAAGCGGGCGAGATTGCCGGGCTTGAGGTGGTGAGAATTATTAATGAACCAACGGCTGCCTCAATGGCTTATGGCTTGGATAAAAAACATGCCCATACAATCGCTGTCTATGATTTGGGAGGGGGAACTTTTGATATTAGTATTTTAGAGTTAGGAGAGGGTGTTTTTCAGGTAAAAGCCACCAATGGTGATACTCATTTAGGAGGTGATGATTTTGATAAAGTAATTTTAGATTATATTGCTGATGAGTTCAAAAAAGAGCAAGGAATTGATTTAAGAAAAGATCCTCAAGCATTGCAGCGATTAAGAGATGCGGCTGAGAAAGCGAAAATTGAGTTGTCATCATCGCTTGAGACCGAAATAAATTTACCTTTTATCACAGTGAAAGATAGTCAGCCACTTCATTTGGTAATGAAGTTAACACGAGCTAAACTGGAATCTCTGGTTTCTCATTTGATTGAAAAAACAATTGCACCGGTGAAAGAGTGTCTGAAAGATGCCAAGCTTGATGTTTCCAAAATTGATGAGGTGGTTTTAGTTGGCGGAATGACACGGATGCCAAAGGTAGTGGAAACAGTTAAGAATTTCTTTGGAAAGGAGCCTAATCGATCAGTGAATCCTGATGAGGTAGTGGCAGTGGGAGCAGCAATTCAAGGTGGGGTTTTGACAGGGGAGACAAAAGATGTCGTTTTGTTAGATGTTACTCCTTTGACATTGGGAGTTGAAACTTTGGGAGGAATAATGACTCCTTTAATTGCCAGAAATACGACCATTCCTACTTCAAAATCAGAGATTTTCTCAACAGCGGCTGATAATCAGACTCAGGTGGAAATTCATATCTTACAAGGTGAGAGACCAATGGCAAAAGATAATAAATCTTTAGGACGCTTTATTCTTGATGGTATCCCACCAGCGCCACGAGGAGTTCCTCAGATTGAAGTGACTTTTGATATTGATGCTAGTGGGATTTTAACAGTTACCGCCAAAGATAAAGCCACGGGTAAGTCACAAGCGATTAAGATTACTGGTTCTACTGGTTTGAAAAAAGAGGAGATTGAGAGAATGAAAGAAGAAGCAGAAAAACATGCGCAGGAGGATCAAAGAGAAAAAGAAAGAATTGAGGCAAAGAATAAAGCAGATAATATGATCTATGTGGCAGAAAAATCTTTAAAAGAGGCAGGCGATAAGGTAGCAAAAGATGTTAAGGAAAACATTGAGAAAAAAATTAAAGAGCTGAAGGAAATATTGGATAAAGGAACAAAAGAGGAGCTGGAAGAAAAGACAGCCGCTCTCTCGCAGGCTTTACAAAAGATTGGTCAAGCAATGTATGGTCAGCCTGGTCAACAAACCCCGCCTCCTAATGGAGAAAAAAAAGAAGAGAAAAAGGAAAAAAAAGATGTTGAGGAAGGAGAGGTGGTTTCATAAAATCAAATATCAAAACTTAAAAATCAAAATGGCAAAGCAAAATGTAAAATGAGATAAGGAGTTATCTTGACTTGTTTTAGGATCTTTTTGAAATGCTGAAATAAAACTTGTCCTGATGGGCTGGCAGGATTTATTATGTCATTTTTTAATTTTAATAGGTAAATTTTGATATTTAATATTTGATTTTTGGTATGAATTTATGACCGATTATTATGAAATTCTTGGTGTTCCCAAAAACGCCTCCCTTGAGGAAATTAAAGCCGCTTATCGCAAACAGGCTTTGAAATGGCATCCAGATCGCAATAAATCTCCTGAGGCTGTGGAAAAGTTTAAAGAAATTAACAAAGCCTTTGAAGTTTTATCCGACCCAAAAAAACGGGAAATTTACGACCAATACGGAGAAGCGGCTTTTAAACCGGGAGGTTTTTCAGGGGCGGGTCCATTTACTTATACTTATAAAGAAGGTCCCTTTACCTATACTTATACTACATCGGGAGGAGAATCTCCTTTTGAAGGTTTTGGTTTTGAAGGGTTTTCTGATCCTTTTGAGATTTTTGAGCAATTTTTTGGTTTTCAATCACCTTTTTCTCGAAGAACTGGCAGTCGGCGATATCGGGAAGTTTACCAAATTGAGTTAAATTTTGATGAAGCAGTCCATGGTGTCAGGAAAGAAATAGTAATTAAAGGAGAAAAAAAGACAATAAAAATTCCAGCCGGAGTTGATGATGGCACAAGAATTCGTTTTTCCGATTTTGACTTACAGGTTAAAGTTAAACCTCATCCTTTTTTTAAAAGAGACGGGCAAGATATATACTTGGAAAAAGAAATTTCCTATCCAACTGCGGTTTTGGGAGGAGTAGTTGAGGTGCCAACGATTGATGGATCGGTAAAATTAAAAGTTCGGCCAGGAACCCAATCAGGGACAACTGTTCGTCTTCGCGGGCAAGGAGTGGTTTATCCTCATTCTTCAAGACGGGGAGACCAGTATGTGATTTTTCGCATTAAGGTACCAGAAAGGGTTTCCAAAAAAGGTAAAAAGTTACTTGAAGAATTACAAAGAGAATTGTGAAAATCCAAACAAGAATTGAAAATTTGAAAAATTACCAAATTTACCTTCAAGTCGAGAAAGTTGTCCATGAATTTTTGCAAAAGAAGGGGTATTTGAAGGTTAATCTTCCGGTTTTATCGCCGGCTTTAATCCCTGAATCATACTTGGAAGTTTTTGAGACAGAATTTATCTACTTTGATAAGAAAGAAAAGCTTTACCTTACTTCCTCACCTGAGCTTTTTCTTAAACGCCTTTTGGCTTATGGGATAGGCAACTGTTATTATCTGGGAAAATCATTTCGCAATAGCGAGCCCTCTTCCTCTTTACATTCTTTTGAATTTGAGATGCTTGAGATTTATAAAGTGGGATTTAACTATCTTCAATTGGCAGAGGAAGTTTTGGAGATGTTGAGATATATCAATAAAAAAATTCAAAATTCAGAAATCAAAAACCAAAATGACGATTTAAAATTCAAAATTAATTTTGACAAGTGGGAAAAAATTACCGTTGCCCAAGCTTTTGCTAAATATGCGGGGAT
This sequence comes from Microgenomates group bacterium, assembly GCA_046293855.1. Lineage (GTDB taxonomy): Bacteria > Patescibacteriota > Microgenomatia > UBA1406 > GWC2-37-13 > CALLVF01. The sequence goes on from JBKBJJ010000002.1 coordinate 7,636, forward strand.
AAAGAAGGAAGAACTATTTGATCATCAATTATTTTTAGAAAAAGCTCAAGAAAAAGGATATCAGGTAAACAGTTTTTCCTATGAGGAGGTCTGGTCGCAGGTTTATGTTGCTGAGATTGAACCAAATCTGGGGAAAAATGGCTATCCAACTTTAATTTATGATTACCCTAAAGAATTTGCTGCTTTGGCAAAATTAAATCCCGATGGAAAAACCGCTCAACGGTTTGAATTTTACATTAATGGTGTTGAGTTGGGTAACTGTTATACTGAGTTGACCGATTGGCAACAACAAGAGAAGCGTTTTTTGGAGGAAGATAGAAAACGAAGACTGGCAGGGAAAATTAATCATCCAATTGACAAAGGTTTTATTGAAGCGTTAAAATATGGACTTGTCGACTGTAGCGGCATTGCTATTGGTCTTGAAAGGTTGGCAATGATTTTTATAGGGGTTGATTCCATTGATAAATTAAAATTAATTAATATAGAGACATAATTAATTGCCTCTCTATAACACAGTGTATTTTAAGTATGAAAGTTAATGCTGGAAATTTAAAAAAAGGCGACTTTATCTTTTACCAAGGAGCAATTTGGCAAGTACAAAAAGCGGATTTTTACTCACCAGGGAAAGGGGCGGCTTTAATGAAAACAAAGATAAAAAATTTAATGTCGGGGAAAAATATTGAAGTTACCTATAAATCAAATGAACCTGTGGAGACAGTAAATGTTGAAAGCATTGAGATGCAGTATTTATATAAAGATAATAACAATCTTTATTTTATGGATGAGCGAACGTTTAATCAATATTCCATTGCCGTCAACATAGTTGGCCAGACGGGTGATTTTTTAAAAGAAGGGACGAAAGTTTTTGTTTACCTTCACAATGATGAGCCGTTGACAATTCGTCCGCCAACAAGTGTTAAACTTAAGGTGATAGAGACAGAAAATGCGGTGAAAGGTGATACGGTCACGGGAGCAAAAAAGCCAGCTAAAATTGAAACTGGTGTTACCATTTTGGTGCCTCTTTTTATTAAAGTAGGAGATACAGTAGTTGTTAACCCGGAGACTGGAGAATATACGGGAAGAGTGTGATAATGATACGAATAATACGAATCTAGATGCTAATTATTGCGAATATACTAATACTGTTTTATTGATATGTTTATTATCTGAATTAGCATATTTGCGGCACTGGCATTGATTTGTTATTTTATCATTTTTATGCTTACTGTTGGGGAGTTATTAAAAAAATCTCGTGAAGAGAAGGGTTTGGATCTTTCTACCGTGGAAAAAGCCATCCGCGTTCGGGCTAAGTTTCTTAAAGAAATTGAAAATAATAACTGGTCTGTTTTTCCTTCACAAATTTACATTGCTGGAATAATTAAGAATTATGCCAATTTTTTAGGTGTTGATTCCAAAAAAATGCTTGCTTTTTTTAGGCGAGATTATGAAAAGAAAGAGGAAACGAAATTTAAAAGAAAAGTATCCGATGGTTATTTAAAACCAGAGACACAAAAGATAATTAGGGTTATATTATTATCAATTTTTATCTTTATATTTCTTTACTTTACAGTTCAACTTAAAAATTATTTAACTCCACCTAAAATTGTTTTAATATCTCCTAAAACTGATCGTTTTATTGTCGAGGATAAAATAAAAATTGTTGGAAAAACAGAAAAAGATACAATGATTATGATTTTTGGTGAGAGAATTTATCAAAACAGTCAGGGAGTGTTTGAATATCAATTACCTCTTCATCAAGGAGTAAATGAGCTGATTATTGAACTAACAGGAGCTAACGGCAGGAAAACTATTTTCCGAAAAAATTTTTATAAGATTCCTAACTAAAAATATTTTTAAGATTTTTAATCTTACCAATATTGGTTGCTGAAAATATTTTCTTAAAACCTAAACGTTTTGCTTCTTTAATAATTTTTTCTTCAAAATATACCCGGCGAACTTCACCTAGTAAACTAACTTCACCGATAAAAACAGAATTAGCTGGGGTGGGGATGTTTTTAAAGGAAGAAATTAAAGAGGCGATTAATCCTAAATCGGAGGCGGTAGATTTGATACTGACGCCACCGGTAACATTAACATAAACGTCATATTTGTCGATAGGTAAAAAAAGCTGTTTTTTGGTGACGGCGAGAAGTAAAAGGACTTTATTATAATCAAGCCCCGCCACCACTCTTCGAGGAAAAGCTAACTGGGTTGGGGTAACTAAGGTTTGAATTTCAAAAAAAAGTGGTCGTTTGCCTTCTACTGTCCCAACGATCGCCTTTCCTGATGTTGTCTTTTCTTGTTTATTAACAAAAACTAATGGATTAGTGATTTCTTTGAGTCCATCTGTTTTCATTTCAAAAATACCAATTTCATCAGTTGGACCAAAACGATTTTTAGTGGCACGAAGAAGTCTAAATTGAGAGATTTTCTCCCCTTCAAAATTAAGAACACAATCAACCATATGCTCTAAAGTTTTTGGTCCGGCAATTTCTCCTTCTTTTGTGATGTGGCCAACCAAGATAATTGGTAATTTTTGTCTCTTGGCAAAATTGATCAGTTTTCCTGTTGATTCTTTTAATTGACTAATTGAGCCTGTTGGGCTTTCAACCTCTTTTGAATAAACAGTTTGGATTGAGTCAATAACTAAAATATCAATTTTGTTCGTAAGCTCCTTTATCCCTTCGATGATTCCCTCAACTTGCAGGGTGTCAGAGATAAGAAAATTATTAACATTTACATTAAGCCTTTCAGCCCGATTTTTTACCTGTTCAGCCGATTCCTCGCCGCTAATATAAAGGCTTCTTAAATTTTGAAGAGATTGCAGGAGTAAAGTTGACTTTCCCACCCCCGGTTCTCCCGTTAAAAGAATTACCTCGCCCGGGATTAAACCTCCGCCTAAAACTCGATCAAATTCAAAAATACCAGTTTTTATCCTTTGGTTTGTTTGCGGTTTTATTTTAATTAAAGGGGTGACTGTTAATTTTTTAATTGCCTCTTTTCCGTCGGTTTTTCCCTTATCTGAATCGGGTTGTTCCTTTAAAGTGTTCCACTGACCACAGTCAGGACAGCGACCAAGCCAGGAAGCGCAGCCATAGCCACAGTTGCTACAAATATAAAAAGCCATATTTTGTTATTGATTATTAGTTTTTAGTTATTGTTTTTTTCTTAATAACTAATAACTAATAACTAATAACTAATAACGAATAACATTTTTTCACATCTTCTCTACCATCTTTATCCCCAACAAATACACTCCTTGTTTAATAACTTTTCCTGTTGCTTTAGTAATTGCCAGTCGCAAACTTCTTGTTGGCTCTGGCGCCTTTAAAATTGGATATTTTTGATAAAAAAGATTAAATTTTTGAGCTAGTTCGTATAAGTAATTGGCAATGAAATTGGGGGCAAAATTTTGAGCTGATTGTTCGATTATTTCGGGAAATTGATACAACTTTTTTAACAGATGAATTTCTTCTTGTTCTATTGCCGATTTATCATTTAAGAGATAATTTTGAAATTTGAAAGTTGAGATTTGAGATTTTTTAATTACGCTTTGAGCGCGAACGTAAGTATAAAGTAAATAAGGAGCAGAGTTGCCTTCAAGAGAAATTGATTCATTAAAGTCAAAAGCGATACTATTTTGAATACCGGTTTTTAGAAATGAATATTTTACCGCTGCCACCGCCAACACCTCAGCAATTTCTTCCTTACATTTAAAATTTTCTTTTATTCTTTTTTTTACTTCATCAATAAGCCAGTTAGCCTCGATAATATTTCCTTCACGAGAAGACATTTTTCCAGTTTTTAGTCTTACCCATTCATAGGCTAAATGGTATTGTTTTCCTTTATATTTTTTTGGGTTAAGCAGTTCTTCGACTTTGAAAGTGACTTTAAAAAAACTTGTCTGTTCTGGAGTGACCACATGAATGCATTTATCAATTGCGCCAAAATCGCTAAATTCTTTTTCGGCTAACGCCAATTCTTTTCCTTCATAGGTTGGAAACCCTAATTGATTGACGAAAACTCTTGTGTCAAGACCATATTTTTTTCCATTAAAAACAATAGCTCCCTGGCTTTTTTCCAAAATTCCCTCCCTAAGCAATTTTTGACAAATTTCCATCGCTTTTTTTGCCATTTCACTTTCAAAATAAAGCCGATCAAAGACAGTGTCGACTCGTTTATAAATTTTCTCAAAATAATCTAAACTCCATTGACGAGTCTGTCGCCAAAGGGGAAGAATTTCTGGATTCTGCTCGTAAATCATTTTATTTATTTTTAATATTTCTTCCTTAGCTTTTTCATTTTCCTCATAAGCTTTCTGTCCTTGTGTATATGCTTGTCCTAAAAACTCGATTTTATCCTTCAATGTTTTTAAATTTTTAATTTTTAATTTTTGATTTTTGATTTGATAAAGACATTTAGCTATATGTAACCCAACATCCCCCTGATAATTAACACGGATTACCTTATTTCCCGCCGCATCTAAAATTCTTGCTAACGACTCTCCGATTGTAATGTTTCTTAAATGACCAATATGAAATAATTTATGGGTATTTGGTTGGGCATATTCAACCATTACTTTTTTGTTTTTTCCAAAATAGACTGAGGGAAAAATAATTTTATTTTCAATTATTTTTTTAATTTCTGATAACAAAAAATTTTTTGATAGCCAAAAATTAATAAAACCTGGGTTGATGACTTCAATCTTTTCAATTATTTCATTTTTAGGTATATTTTTAACTATATCTTGAGCAATAACCAAAGGAGATTTTTTGAGTTTTTTAGCAAGTTGTATCGCTAAACTTGTAGCGTAGTCACCAAAATTTTGATTGGCTGGATGCTCTAATTTGATTGGAAAATCTTTAACCCCACTTTTTTTGAGAGCAAATTTTAAATTTTTAAGTATCTTTTGTTTTACCATTTTTAGTTTATATCATAACAGAAATAAAGATAATTTGGGCAAAGTTTTAGCGTCGATTAAAAAGTTGAAAGCTTTTTCGCAGAATTTTTTCTTTTTCAAAATATCCCAACCCTGATTTTTTAATTGCTTGTTCAATAATTCCAATCGTTTGATCATAAACTTTTTTGTCAACTGGATATGGGATACCGTCTTTACCGCCAAAAGCATAGGTGTAGCGAACGGGATCATTATAAGAAGGAGAGGCACCAAAAACTATTTCTGAGACTAATGCTAATGCACGGATAGTTCTTGGGCCAACGCCTTCTGTCATTAAAATATCTTCAAAAGTTTTGTTTGGTTTTTCAACGATATTGCCAATTACTTTTTCCAGTCTTTTACTGGCAAAAAAATTTTCTTTTAAGATAGGATGAAAGTTAAAATCATTCTCCGACAAGTCAAGTAGAGTTAATTGACTATTATCGGTTAACCTCTTTATTCTTTTAATTTGATAGCTTAACTCTTTTTTTTCTTGGACTAATTTTAAAATTCCTTCCCGATTAGGAAAGCTTTTTTTATCTGTAAGATTGAGAACTTTTGGTAAAACAATTTCGCTTTGGATTCCCTGATGAGGTTCAACTGTTAAATCTTTGATAGTTTGGGAAAACCAATGATATCGGCGTGCCTTTTGTAATTTAGTATTCATCCCTTGCTGAATCACAGCCCAACTACCTGATTTAGTAAAAATAAAGTTATGATGGTAAATCTCAAATCCATCTTGAATTAAAGCGGAGTCCACTTTAGCAGTTAATTTTGAAAGATAAACATATTTTTTTGCTTGATTAAAATCCAAATTAATTTTTTCGGCCCAAAATAAGATTTGATCAGGAGTTTTTCTTGAAGTTTTGCCTTTTCCACCAGCAATAAATATTCCTAAATCTTGTTCTAATCCACGAAAAGCTTCTTTTAATGCTCCCATCGTTGTTGTTGTTAATCCTGAGGCATTCCAATCAAAAGCGATAAGCGAACCCAACGCTTGAAACCAAACTGGATCCGAAAGCCTTTTTAAAAACTCCTCAGCCCCAAAATGCTCAATAATTAAGATAACAATGGCTTTGGCGAGTTTAACCATTCGTTCAAAAAGCCATGGTGGACAACGACCCCAGTCAAGAGTAAATGTGGCAATACCTCGATTCATAAGCGGATATAAATTATCAACCACAAAACATAAAAAAGTTGCTAAAATTTTAGTATATTTAAATAGAAGATGCAAAATATGAAAGAAAAACTGGTAGTTTTAACCATTTTGGTAATTTTATTTGGAATATTTGTTTTAGTTCGTTTTTTCCTTATTGACCAACAAAATGATTATGGTAATTTAAAAGTGATTTCATCACCAGCATCTAGTGTTTTTATTAATAACATAGCCGCAGGAAAAACACCGTTTGAGAGTAAATATAAAACAGGTGACTATATTCTGAAATTAATTCCAGAAGGAATTGCCACCGATGTAGCCTCTTGGAGGGGGAAAATAAAGATTTATAAAAATGCTTTAACTTATGTTAATTGGGAATTGGGCTCTTCTGATATCAATTCAGCTGGTGAGATTTTCACTGTCTCAAAAATGGAAAAGCCACCAAAAAATTCAGGATACGGTGAAATATATGTAGAAACTGAGCCTTACGGTGCTATTGTTACTCTTGATAACGATGAAAAAGGTGTCGCTCCTCTTATTTTGGAGAATGTATTAAGGGGTGATCATGAATTATCGGTTTTTATGCCTGGTTTTTTTCGCCGCACCCAGAAGATAAATGTTGATCCAGGTTATCGAGTTAACGCTTTTTTTAAACTAGCAATTGATGAAAGTCAAAAAATTACCACCCCAACGCCAATTGTAGGAAAAGAAGCAACAGCAAGCGCTAATTTAGGAAAAAAATATGTTATTATCAAAGATACGCCACAAGGATGGTTGCGGGTTAGGACTGAGGCATCAATTGAAGCAACTGAGGCAGCTAAAGTTAAGCCTGGCCAAAAATATGAGTTTTTGGATGAGAAAGAAGGATGGTATAAAATTAAATTTAACGGTGACAAGGAGGGACTAGTATCGGGGGAGTTTGATGAAGGTTGGGTTTTCTCCCAGTATGCAACAAAAGAAGAACAATAGCGCTATTTTTTACCTTTCCAGATGATTTTATTGTAAAGAATATAAGAATAAGGAATAATTATAAATGTTATTATTAGGATTTTAAATAAATACCAAAACTTTCTTCCAAAAATATTGGTTAGAATTTGCATTCCGGCGCTTTGGATAATGATTGAGCCAGATGAGACAAGATTAAACTTGAAAAATCCAGCGAAAAAATGCCCAGATAAACCCTTAATTTTCTTATGAGAAAAACTCCAAAAATTATTAAGGAGAAAATTTGAGATAATAGCAGTTTCAGTACTGATAATAGTTGTTAGGAAGACTGATTGATGAAGTTTTTGAATTCCTAAATAAGAAATCCCAAAATCGACAACAAAACCAATTAATCCAACAATAACAAACTTGATAAATGAAGAGTTTAAAAAAACATAAATTATTGTTTGAAAAATGTATTGGAAAGCATTAATTTTGGAAATTCCCCACCGTCTTTCTTTAAATTGAATCGGAGTCTCCACAATATTGGCATCATTTTTTAAGGCAAAATCCAAAAAAGCGACTTGAAAAACATAGCCTGAGTAATTTTTAATATGATTGATGGCATTTTTTACAATCCATGATTTAAAAGCGCGATACCCCGAAGTCCAATCAGTTATTGATAGTTTCATAAATCCCAATCGGATAATGAGATTGCCAATAATTGAAAAAAGTTTGCGATGTATTTCCCAATCTTTTGGAATTGAGCCGCCTTTGGTGTAGCGAGAGCCGATAACAAAATCAGCCCCCTTTTCAATTTTTTTTATAAAAATAGGTATCTCTTTCGGTTGATGAGATAAATCAGCATCCATTTCAAAAAAAAGATAAGGGTTAATGTTATCCAGCGCAAATTTAAAACCTTCAAGATAAGCCCTTCCTAAACCTTCTTTTTTTGTTTCCAACAAGTGTATTCTTGGATATTTTTTGATTAAATCTGAGACTATTTTTGCGGTACCATCGGATGATTGACTGTCGACAACAACCAGATGGATCTCCCAATTTTTTGCCAGTCCCGGATCTTTTATTTCTTCAAAAATTTGAGGGATTAGTTTTTCAATATTTCCAGCCTCGTTGTAGGTGGGAAGAATAATGGCAACCTTTCTCACAAGATTAAATTTTTAAAATAATTAATAGTTTTTCTTAAACCTTCCTCAAAAGATGTAGTGGGCATCCAGCGCAAAAGTTTTTTGGCTTTTGAGATATCAGGTTTTCGTTTAATTGGATCATCTTCGGGCAATTTTTCACTAAAAATGATTTCACTTTTAGAATTGATGATTTTTTTAACCAGTTGGGCATATTCTAAAATCGTATATTCGTGAGAGGCGCCAAGATTAATCACTTGCCCTTTTGTTTTGGGATAAAACATAAGACGTACCAATCCTTCAATCATATCATCAATATAACAAAGAGATCGAGTTTGCTTGCCGTCACCGTAGATTGTTATCGGCTTGCCGGTTAATGCGCTAACAATAAAATTAATTATCATTCTTTTATCCTCTATTCGCATGTTTGGACCGTAGGTATTGAAAATTCTGGCAATTCGCGCATCAAGATTTCGCCTTCGCCAAAAATAGGCAGTTATAGTTTCACCAAATCTTTTTGCTTCATCATAAACTGAGCGAGGGCCGATAGGAGAAACATTTCCAAAATAAGTTTCTTTTTGAGGATGTACCAAAGGGTTACCATAAATTTCAGAAGTTGAGGCAAAAAGAAATTTAGCCTCGTATTTTTCAGCCAGTTTTAAAAGCTCAAGTGTCCCAACTGTGTTAGCCAGCATAGTTTCCATTGGTAAATGATGATAGCTTAATGGGCTGTGATGATTAGGAGAGGCGGGAGAGGCTAAATGAAAAATGGCATCAATTTTAATTTTTGGATCAATAGGTTTGACAACGTCATGTTTGATAAAAGAAAAATTTTTGTTTGGAAAAAGATCTTTAATATTATCTAAAGTTCCAGTTATAAGATTATCAACACAAATAACTTGATGATTATCTTTAATTAATCGGCGGCACAGATGAGAGCCGATAAAACCGGCTCCGCCGGCAACTAAAATTTTCATAGAGGTTTTCGGCCAACAGAGTAATATTTAAATTTAAATCTTTTCATAATTTGCGGAGAATAAATATTTCTTCCATCAAAAATATAATGATGATTCATTAATTTTTTTATTTTTTCCAAGTCTATTTGTTTAAATTCATTCCATTCGGTGACAATTATTAAAGCATCGGTATTTTTGACGCAACTGTAAGGATCTGGAAAATATTTAATTTTTTCTCCAAATAATTTTTTAATATTGCCCATTGCTGCTGGATCATAAACCGATAAAAAGAATCCTTTTTTTAACAAATTGTCAATAAGATAAACAGAAGGAGCAAAGCGAATATCATCAGTCCCCGGCTTGAACGATAATCCCCAAAAAGCAAGATTTTTTCCTGGAGTATACTTTAATATTTTTTCCAGAAAATTTTCCCTGCTAACTTGATTTATTTTTTCCACTCCCTCAAGAAGTTGGGTGTTTATTCCTAAAGAATTGCCGGTTTTAATTAAAGCCATCACATCTTTAGGTAGGCAGCTGCCGCCATAACCAACCCCTGGATTCATAAATATTCGGCCGATTCTTTTGTCAAGTCCAACCGCATCCAAAACCGCCTCGACATCAGCGCCGATTTTTTCACAATAAAAAGAGATTAAATTGGCAAAAGAGATTTTAGTGGCCAGCATTGCATTTGCCGTGTACTTTATCAGCTCAGCTGAGGCTAAATCAGTAATTACCTTTTTTCCGTTGATTGGTTCATGCAACTTTAATAAAAGATCAATTGCTTTTTTTGAGTGGGAGCCAATAACCACTCGATCAGGATTTAAGGTATCAAAAATAGCCGTTCCCTCTCGTAAAAATTCCGGACATGAGGCAACGGCAATTTGAGTATTTTTTGGTTTATGTTTTTCTAAAATTTTCTCTATCTTTTTATTAGTCCCAACCGGAACAGTGCTTTTGCAAGCAACAACGGTGAAATTTTTTTTACTGTTTTTTAAATTTTTAGCAATGTTTCTGGCGACTGAAAAAACAGTTGATAAATCTGCCTCGCCATTTTCCTTTGGAGGGGTACCAACAGCAATAAAAACAATATCAGATAGAGGAATTGTCTCTTTGTAACTTAATGTAAAATGGAGACGATTGGCTTTCAAATTTTTCTTAAGGAGTTCAGCTAATCCTTGTTCATAGATTATCGGGTCGCCCTTTTTTAACCTTTCAATTTTTTTTTGAGTGTGACCTATAACAAAAACTTCATTGCCAAAATCAGCAAAAACACAAGCGGTAACAAGCCCAACATATCCGTGACCGATGATGGTGATAGTCATAAGTTAATATATATTATCAATAAAAATTAAAAATTCCAATAACCGGTAATAAAAAAACTCTAAACTCTAAATCCTAAACAAATTTCAATGACCAAAATTCAAAATCCAAAAGGTTTCGATCATTTAAAAATTTGAATTTTTGATTTGTTTAGAATTTATGATTCATGATTTAGAATTTAGAATCTGGGATTTTATTACGGTGAGCCCTTCTTCAAAAGTTTTCATTTTCCAAAAATTATTTTTTTTACTTTTGATACCCGAGTATTGAGGTCTTTTTGCTCGATTTTCAAAATACTCTTTATAACTTATCGGTTGAATGAGTGATTGATTGAGATTAAAAGTTTTGGCAATTAATTTACCAGCCTCATAAGGGGAGAGACTGTCTGAGCCAACCAGATGAAAAATTTCTGAAGCAAAATTGTCAAAAAGATATTTTAAAGCATAAGCGATATCGTCAATAAAAGTTGGAGTGATAAGTGAGTCAGTGATCATAAATAAAGTTTTTTCTTGTTCAAGAAGGGATTTAACATTTCTGACAAAATCTTTTTTTTTGTCAAAGACTGCCCGATAGGGATAGGAAATTCTAACAATCATCGCTTTTTTTTCAGCGGAAAGGTTGATGACTCTTTCACCCTGATATTTTGTTTGTCCATAATAAGAAATAGGATGAGGTTGGCTTTCTTCATCATA